>DASUMD010000122.1:0-6935 GCA_036277875.1 Nitrososphaeraceae archaeon | reverse complement strand
TTATTGTTGGAACTTCGGTTGGAGCAGTAACATTAGTTGTAGCATTTATTGTTGGAACTTCGGTTGGAGCAGTAACATTAGTTGTAGCATTTATTGTTGGAACTTCGGTTGGAGCAGTAACATTTTCTACTGGCAATGCAGTTTCTGATTCGAGGTCCTTTATGTATAAAGAATGATTTTTTTCATCGTATGCGAGATCAGATATGGTTATTACCTTAAATTTGCTATCGTGAAGATACTTCATTTCCTTTTCAAATAGAGCTACGTCAGTGACTGAATCTTCTTTGGTATCGCCAATATCATGGTACATTATTATTGGTATTGCCTCTATAATTCCGTCTTTATTATATATTGATTGGCTATTCACAACTTCAATGAATCTTTGCAATGCCTCTTGGTCACTATATGAATTTTCTACTATTTCAAAATCGTGACTCCAATTTCTTATGGAATATTTGTTAGCGTAAGTTGGAGTTCCATTGTCAGTATAAGTTTTGCAATCTTTTTGACCATATTGCTCCAGTCCATCACATCTTAAAAACATCAGTGGATCGTTTCCTCTGGTTGCGAACTCATAGTGTTTTGCAACTATTTCGACTATTTTTTTATCCTCCGATCCTGTACTAAAAGGATATTCAAAGCTTGTAGGTTTTATTCCATAGTCTTCAAGACATTTTTTTGATTCTCCAACTTCGAATTCAACAGAATCTTTTGAAAGATTTGTGAGACGTACATGAGACATGCCATGAGATCCTATATCATGTCCTTCGTTATGCAATCTCTTAATCTCCTTCCAATTCATATTCCCAACTTTATTATCAACATTGTTACATACTACATCAAAAGTTCCCTTAAACCCATATTTATCAAGTATTGGTTTTGCATTAGTGAACTGAGTCTTGAGACCATCGGAGAAAATAAAAATTATTACCTTATCAACAGTTTTCTTGTTATCAATCGGTTTCGGAGATAAAGCTGAAAGAAAGGTATGCTCATATGAAAAGACAGATAAAAACGCCATTAAAAAACCCACTAGTATTAATGGCAAAATATTGGCAAAAAAACGACAGTTCTTCAATCCTAAATAACTGGTTCGTATTTGATATAATAAAAAGATATCAATACCAAGATGGTATTACAATGACAAAGTTTTTATCCGATTCCAATAACGTTTGATAGTTTCAAGTTATTGCAACTCTCCGTTTAAAGATTTCATGGGTTTATAGAAATGCTAATTTAGACTATCTGATACAATTAGTTTAATGGAATTTAGTGTTGCGTTTTGGAATTTACAAAATCTTTTTGATGTTTATTCAAGTGAAATAGCAACTGATCTTGAGTTTATTCCAGAAAAAGGATGGACAGCGGAAGTTCTCAATAAAAAAATTGAGAATTTGAGTAAACCTCTAAGGACTATGAATAATGGTAATCCTCCAGATTTGGTGGGTTTCTGTGAGATTGAATCTGAAAAACTTGCAAGGGATTTGTGCGAGAATGTGCAATCTAGTTACTACGAAGTTGCAAAATACATAGATGGCTCTGACATAAGAGGGATTGATACCTGTCTGGTTTATTCAAAAGATATCTTTGATTGCATTGAAACGAAATCATTTAGAATAAATTTTAGATATCCAACAAGAGATATATTTTTGGCAAGATTACGAATAAAGGAGAATAATGCTGAACTGTTAGTTTTGGTTAATCATTGGCCTTCTAGGAGAGGGAAGAAAGATGGGTTAGATCAATATGATACAGAATTTTCAAGATGCATGGTAGCAGAAAATTGTGGCAGAATTGTTGATGACCTCTTAAAAATTCCTTTTGAGGAGATCAAATATTTGCCACATGAGATTCTTTCAGATAAAAGTTATGTTGATATGATTAATACCAGGTGGAACAAGAATGTACTCTTGATGGGAGATTTTAATGACGATCCTTTTGACAAGAGCATTTCAAAATTTCTTCGTGCCAAAAATGATAAAGAGATATTCACTGAATTGAATGAATCGTTGGAGATCTTCAGAAATACCGACAGAGATAAAACAGATAAACAACATTACATGGAATACACACCGCCTCTCTATAATTGCATGTGGAACCTTTCTGGATTCTCATATTATCATTGGAGAAATAATTCTACAAATCTCTTTGACCAATTTATTATATCAAGGGGTCTCTTGTTAGGCGTTCAGAAATTAAAAATGAATCTAGAAAATGTTAGGGTGTTCAACGAAGGACTAACTATTGGAGAAAATCTCTCAAATGATTATTTTGTTCCAAAGGATCCCGAAAGATATCATCCTGCCCAAAGGGGGATTCCCATGACGTTTGACTATTTGAGAAGCAATGGACGCATCCCCAAGCATAGAATACCAAATACCGGCTTCAGTGATCATTTTCCAATATACAGTACTATTGGAACATTTCCCTAAGGAGGTAATAGTTCCTTGAATAGCTAACCTAACACCCTTAACATAACTTTATTGAGCGGGCCAGAGTGATTGCTCTTTCTAAATCATCATCCAAAATTTCCCGCATTTTATATTTTTTATTAAAGTATATCAAATCTACAATTTTGGTATTGTCCATATTTACAATGGTAGTAACATCATTTCCATTTCTAGAAGTTCCCCCAAATATGCGATTTGTATTTCCTGTTAACACTACAAGTTTGTCTACAATATTGAGCGACTTTGATGCATTTGTGATTTGTGCTTGGGTTTTTATTGGCTCATCCTTAATGACAACGGATACAGCAATCTTTGATCCATAACTATCATTGTATGTAATATCGATTCCCTCACCCACCAAATTATCAAAATTTAGCTCATTTACATATCCTTCATAGTTTGTTAAAGTCAAAAGATTTCTAACGGCTTCACGTATGTCAGGTTCTATTGTATCCATACTATTAACACTCTTCTTTATCTGTATAAAGTCGGATAGAGGAACATTCATTAAACTTCCCCTTATTTTGGATCCAGGATAGATAATTTTTATTGTATCATCAATTATTGACTCATCTATTATGAATGAACCTCGCTTTGAAGCTTGTTCTGTCGCATGGTAAAAAATATTCAACATTGATCTTACATTTCTAAAGTCTGGAAACTCATCATAAACTAGTCTAATTTTTGTTTCAAGATCATTCTCATGATCGGGTGTAAAATACTTTTTCTCATCGTAATGTTTTATATACTCAAAGATAATATCTTTTAGTTCACCAAGAGTGTGAGAACCTGCCAGATCAATCTTGTAATTTGCCTTCTCCAACCTGTCAAAGACTGAAGAATTCTCTTTTTTGATTTCATCATATGAAGAAGGTGTAAGTATCAGCATTAGTATGGATGAGGGTATATGTGCATTAATTATTGCTTTAATAAATTCTAAAGATTCTCTTTTCGAATCAAATTCATCAAACTGAAATATTGTTATTTTATTCAATAATTTTAGGTTAATGTCAGAAATTGCACTCAAACTATTTATCACGCCTTCAAGGGACCTAATTTTTGAAACATCTGTTCTCAATCTATCTTCTAGTAACGACTTGATGATTTCAATTTGTATTTCGGAAAATCCAAATGAAAGGATTTCAGATACATATTGAAGATTTAATTTCTGTTTCCCTTTCAGAATCTCTTCTGCTCTTTGTTTGAGATGTTTGTTACCACTCAAATTATCCAAAAATCCATAGTTAAATGCCTTCCTCACAGAGCTTCCATAATCATCAGCCTTCTTGCACAAAAAATATAGTACACTTCTTCTTAGGCTTTCGATATCATCATAACTAAACCCTCCGAGTATTGAATCATAAATATTATGGATATCTCTAGGAGAAACTTGAGACAGATCAACATAGGATGTTACTGCTTTTTCAATGAGATCTGGCAATCCCTTAATGTGAAACGCAAGATGGGTCTTTCCCGAACCTACATCTTGAATCATGGTTATCAATCTAAAATCTCTGTCTGTTGGGCTTGTTCCCTCTAGTTTTGAATAAAGATCAGAAATACAAGTAATTATGGCTTGCTTTGCATCCTTGTGCGTCCTTCCTCCAAGAATTTGACTATCGACATAAGAAGGTGTAGGGCTGCTTGGGTATGGGTTTAATTTTAATCCATAGGGATACATCCTCATATGCCTCTCACATATCCATGGAGTAAACCTCTCAAAATCAACCCCTCTTTTCCTCCAGTAGACAGCTCGTATTCATTATGATAGGCATTGACTAGCTGCTCAACTAGTTCATAAAATTCGTTCTTGCTTAAATCGAATTTTTGGCCTAGCTCATCTCTAACCTGCCCGAGCTCAATCCAGCCTATTGAGCTGTTTGACCTTGAGAGAACTGTATCAAATTCGATTTTGAAATTATCCAGATTGACTAGAGATTTATGAGATTCTGTACTTTCAACCTTTAAAAGTTCAATTAAACCATTTATTGCATCCTTCACACTGTTTGAGTGAATGTCCAGTTTTCTTTCAATGAATTTTATGCGTTCAATTAGAATTCTAAATTTTGGATCGACATTATTTAGATGTTTAAGATATACCTCAGACGTCCAGCAGTAATACGCCGCCCCTTTTTTATCAACACAGATCTTTCCGTCATTAACTAGATTCTCTAATGTCTGGTCTAGATCAAATGAAGTAAATTCCCTTTTTAATTCAGATTTTTTTATTCCGTTTGAACCTGTCGAAAGTATTTTCTCTAACACTAATTCTTCTGCTGACATGGAAAATTATCATGTTTTTTTTATTTAAATTGCGGTGTAATAGAACTGATTACCCATTATCAAGAATTTTAGATTAAAGATAATGTTATTAGTTTATTTTTTAGATATTTACAATGGGATGAAGATTACTCTTTGCTGATTATTTAGATGATGAAAGCACTAGGGTAACTGACCATAGTCTTCTGTTCTGCTGAGATTATCGATATCATAGAAAAAGTGATTAATGGGAAAAATCGATGAATTGCCAAATTAATGAATGAACTAATAAACTAATGAACGAATAAATGACTCGATCAATCGTAATACATATTCTACGAAATGCCCAAGAGATATTTCTATACACTTGATGAGTTTAAAAAAAATTTGCACAGATATGACGCATCTTTAATTGATTACAATGAAAATCCAATACCATGTATTCATATTGAATCCAAAAGATATGACGAAATAATTAGAAAGGTTGCTGGTAAAAAACTAGCTGTTGATGTACTGTTAGATTTATTTCATGACTCGAAGCACGTATTTGTTGATGTACTGATGACTTACCTTGACTACGGTTTCGACGAAAACTACCTTTTTTTTGCAAATAAAATGCCTGAATTTTTTGAAGCTTTGGCAAATACTGGATTAATTGCCATAGCTCCGACGGATTCTGAAAGTATTTCTCAAGGAAACATGCTCGTAATTCAGATTCCAAGAAAAGATAGCGCGGAGAGCGCATACAATCAGATGATGGAAATAATAGGCAAACCAAAAAAGTCACACTTTATCTGAAAAACGGAAAAACTAATTGCGACGGCCGGGATTTGAACCCGGGTTACCAGATTGGCAATCTGATGTCCTAGACCAAACTGGACGACCGTCGCATGATATCTAGTGATGAAAAAAATATTGCTTATTTTAACTGTTTCTTTAGATCCCATTCAGTATTTGGCAGAAACATGATAAATGCGACATTCAAAAACAGAGTAGAGTGTCCGTAAATTGGTTGAATAATAAACGGTTCTAATCATCAAATTCGTATCGTATAAGTTCGATTGATTTTTCTCTCTTTAATTGGTAACTCAAATGATCATGATAACAGTGGAATACCCTCTACTTTCGGAAACGTAGTCATCTCTTACCTCTTCGACAATGATAGTAATAGAAACAATACTGCCCTTTTCACAACTTGATGCATCAATTGTTATGTAGTCATCCAAGATATCAACAGCATTCATACTTTGCTCACTCACTGTAGGTGATACTGGCGAACTTGATGAGATGAGAAACAATTCATTCTTGCTATATTTTCCTAATCTAACCATTCTCCCCTCTTGCGGTATAGCGTTTACCTTCAGGACTACCGTACCTTGGCTGTGTTTTGAATATCTTTTCACTGAATTTACAGAAACCTCAAAATGAAACGGGTAGCCGGCAGTGTTTTCGGCCATTTTGTTTATACCATCATTCATAACAATGTCAACCTTCTTTATAGTATTACAAAAGTTTCTTATCCAGTTATTAGTGGTTGCAACGACATTATCAATAGATTCTTTTCTTTTGGAAGATTCTTCATTGCTTAATTGATATCTATCCACCCAATCTTTATAGTCTCTACTAATGTCTGTAATGAATTCGGTACATGTGTGTTGATAATCCTCAATACTGGTAGCGCGTTCAGAACTAGAATCGGTTGCGAACATATGATTGTGTTATAATATTTACTAAATAAGATTTAAGTGTCGTCAGTACTTGGACCAAAATCGAGGGGTATAACTGAAATCAAATATTAAAGCTATATTCAACCTAAAATGTTTTATTTTTGCCATAATGACAAATACAGTACAAAAATATATGTAATGCGACGTTTTTATTCAACAAATGAGTTTTTCTGATTTGTATTCAGATTTATTATTTAACATCAAGTATCAGAAAAGCGAAATTCAAAAATCGTTAAAGAAAAGTCCGAATGGTGCATACCAACTTGTGAATCAGTTGTCTGAATTCACTGGATCAAGACATCATGTAACCTTAAACATTCATTTTCCAGATCCAAAAAAAATTTACAATGTAGAAGATTATGGTACAGAAAATTTGGGCTTGGTGGTAGATAAGTTCCGGAAGCGTTTTCCGATACCTCGAGAAAGGATCAAACAAAAGGCCATTGAATTTTTAGGAAATGTGACGCCACAAGATGCTTATATGTACGAAGGTAAAGAA
>DASUMD010000121.1:0-2128 GCA_036277875.1 Nitrososphaeraceae archaeon | reverse complement strand
GTGAATGTATATAATTTAAAGCCAGATCCCTTTGCATTTATCTCAATGTGGTGGTTTCCATAGTCTCCATGGTCTGCAATATTGTAGAGCCTCTGGCCATCTATATTTAGCCTACCTTCTGTATTCAGATCATTTCCTTTAAAAGGATTATTTGTCCGAGTATTCTTACCATCTTCCTTAAAGGTTATCTCACCTTTTCCACCTGCTACAATATTGACAGACTTTGACGAGTAAGAGAGGATTATTTTTCCGTCCGGTCCAACAAGCTCCATACTGTCAGGATTATTTTTCCATAACCCTTGAAGGTAAATAACGTTAGGCTTAATATTAGAGCTCGGTAATGTATAATTTACAGTCTTATCCGGATTGAATCCTTCGATATTTCCAAGTTGAGCTCTTGCAAATTGGTAACCAAAATATAATTCTGGTGTCTTGATTTGATTGAAATCAACAGATTGCTCACCAGGTATGGTTAATTTTGTTTGATTAATTTTTGATATCTCTATACCTTGTTGTTTGGATCGTTCTGATAATAGGTTCTTAATGGCATTTTCAGTTTCTACATAGCCTCCCTCCCCAATATGATCATATCGAATGTATCCCTCTGAATCCACAAGATATTTCCGTGGCCAGTAACTGTTCTGAAATGCGTTCCAAGTTCCATGATCGTTATCCAACAATACAGGATACTTTATTCCAAATCGTGTGACTGCTTGTTTAACATTGTCTATATTTTTTTCAAATTCAAATTCCGGACTATGAACTCCCACAATGACTAATCCTTTATCAGAATATTTCTGATTCCAATCAACAAGATATGGTAACGTTCTAATACAGTTAATACAACTATATGTCCAAAAGTCAACTAACACCACCTTTCCTTTTAGATCAGATAACTTTGTCGCATTCGTATTAATATATGATGTAATGTCTGTGAATTCTGGTGCTTTCTTGAATTGAGATTTGTCTATTGATAATCCAACATTTGAAATACCATTGTTGCTATTTGGATCGGATGTTATTCCTTGATCACTATTCCCAAGCGAGGATTTGTTTATTTCAGGATTATTAAAATAAATTGCAAATCCTACTATAAGTGCCACAACACCTACTCCGGTTAGTAACGCACTAATGTTGTCCTTATTCACTAAGGTCCCCTTTCCATATTTATAATTTCATTTGCCAGAGGAAAATTACCTAGTATACTGAGATTATTGGTAAAAACTAATATTCCAAGTACTATCAGCATAATCCCCATTGCGGGATTAAAATATTTTAAATGTTTTACCATTTTCTTAATTAGGTTTGTTGCTTGTGAAAAAAATAGACCTGTTACTAAAAATGGTATACCAAGCCCTAACGAGTAAGCCAATAATGAATTGTAAGCAGCTCCTGGCGCTGTAACGGCCAATGTGAGAGTGCTGCCCAATATAGGGCCCACACACGGCGTCCAGGCTGCCGCAAATGCGCATCCAAATACAAACGAAGTAAGGTAACTGGTCTTAAATTTAGGAATAGAAGCAAATTTTTTTTCAAAATTGAGACGTCTTAACCTTGTTGAGAGTATTAAGTAGACACCAAATCCTATGATAACTAATCCTCCAACAGATGTCAACACATTTTGAAAGCTTAACCCAACGGCCATCAAAACACTATTTAGAAATACACCTAAGACAGCAAAAACAAGCGAGAATCCCAAAACAAAATATACCGTATTCAAAAAGATGTTTAATCTTGTTGTCTTTTTTAACCTGAGCGATTGTCCCGATGAATCTTGAATCTCATTGAGTGTAGTGCCCGATAGATACGAAATAAAGGCAGGTAAAATTGGTAATATACATGGCGAAAAAAAAGATCCTGCTCCGGCGAGTGCAGAAATAAGTATGCCAACATCGACCATGTAAATAAATAGTGACTCTATTTTGGATTAATACTTTTGTCCATATTGGCACCAGATTTATTACAAATTCAAAATCAAAATATTATTTATTGTTTTACAATTCATACGACCCCAATAAAAAAAATTGGAGATAGAAAATTTTGATGATGATTATTTCTTTATCTCGGTAAGTCTTAGTGCATCCAAGTCTTGTTGTGTTTCTATTGCATTCTTATTTCCATAAACGAT
>DASUMD010000120.1:0-5244 GCA_036277875.1 Nitrososphaeraceae archaeon | reverse complement strand
GAAAGACACAAGACTGTTAAAAATCCTTGTTGAAGAAAAGGCGTTAGTAAAGTTACTAAAGACAATTGGTTCCGGCAGAGAATATCCAACTAGAGAACTTTTAACAAAGTTGGGTGCCTATGGATATGGACATAAGCTTCTTCTTAAGGCACAAAAGCGTGGATTAGTTGATCGAAAAACTGTCAAAAACAAAGTGTTCAATAAACTAACTAACGACGGCAAGAAAATAGTAAAGATAGCAAAGGAAATAGGCGTATAAAGGAACAATTCCTCAAAATTTTTATTTCCTAATTTTATTTTAGAACTGAAGATAACTCTAGAATTTTGTTATACCATGAAGGGGATTTTACTACTCCACTAGAAATCAATATACCTTCTGCCCCAAGTTCAAGAGCCTTCTCTACATCAGTTTTATCAACGATGCCAGCTCCACAAAGGACCTTAACCGTTAAAGAAATTCCCTTTACCACTTGCACAGAATTCTTTATGATTGAAGGATTCGCCTTTGATACTGCAATCCCTTTTCCGATAAGTTCAGGAGGTTCAATGGCTAGGAAATCCGGAGAAAATTGCGAGAGTGCTTCCACTTCTTTTAAATCATCAGCACAAACAATCGAAATCATATCCAATTCACGTAGGCGTCTTACTAAATTTCTAATTTGTGAATGTTCTATTTTATGTTCACTATGATTTATTATCGAACCTACCGCTCCGTAAGATTTTACAATTTCAGGTATGACAAATCCCGTTGTCGCCCCGAGGGATGCATCGTCAACATGCTGGCTTATTATTGGAACTTTAATTTTGGATAGGGTCAAAATACTAGAAAGCGGTGGAGCAATGATGATTTCTTTATGATTCAAAAGTGATACGTTCTTTGCATCTTCAACAATCTTTATTGAATTATCTCCCGATATCTCATTGTAATTTTTGAGATTTATTACCAGTGGATTAGAAAAAGTGTTCATAATAAATTTTAGGAGAGGTCTTCAAACTTGCTATTTAGTTTTTCCATCCTAGCTTCGTAACCCTTGTTATATTCAAGCTCATCCGGAACGAGTGTAGCGGGATGAATAAATCCTTGATTTCTCATAATCATTGCTCTTTCTGAGGCCCATAGCCTTTGCAGATCCCAATCTGACGTTCCAAAACCATCATGTGGTCCAGTAAAAAGTCCATTATGCATACTGAACACAAGACACGATACAATTGGAATGGCATAATTCAAACTGGCAGCAGAATTGAGCTTAACTGGCATTAATGGCATGTGATGACTTCCTCTTGTATTTCCTGCAACATAATGAGGATTATTGAACGCGCTTCCTGCTTCTTCAGTTGCAGGAAAATTTTTCTGAGTTCTGACTATTGCAATAGGATCATCCTTACCAACATAAGTTCCTGCTATGTTATGCAATCTATCCGTTGATGCAGAAACTATCTGTTCTCCATCGGATGATAAAATCGAGTGCACCACATACCTACCAGGATACATTAAAGCCGTTTCTAATTCTGGCTTATCTTGCCATAATTTTAGGCCCGCAACTTTGCCTGTCATAACATCCATTATTCGAAACTTAACTCCCTCTGCCAATTTTTCGTTTATCAACAAACCTGTACTGCTTCTTGCATCTACAAACATTCTCCACAATGGAAAATTAAAAGCTCCCGGTTCGGTCTTATCAGCAGCAAAAATACAAAAGACTTCACTAGGCCTTTCTTCTATGTCCATTTCGGCGACCCCGGGACCCATACCTCTCACATTCCCCGAAAAAGCGTCTTTCAACAAATCTTGTCCAGCTCCATACAAACCCTGATCCTTTGCAATTTTAGTTCCTTCCGTGAATGCATCCCATGCCATTTTATGAATTTCTTTGCTGTCTGTTCCTCTCGTATGCGTCATGATAATATGTATATCATCTCCGGTATATCCAATGTAATAATCCAGTAACAATTTAGAGTTCTCTTTTACTACTCTGTTTACCGCTTCTACTAATTCATCACTTGGTCTAGTATGGCCACCAATGGCTCCAATATCCGCTTTTATTGCAGAAAGTGTAATTTTCATATTCCGTAGACTATTAAATAAATGGAGTTTAAAATTCTTATGATTTAGGTTTTTGTATCCCTCCCCCTAAAGAATCTGTATGAAAAAATAACCTGATTCAAAAGAGAAGACTTAATGTCTACTCGTATAACCAACAACGAATATACCTGTCTTTGTGATTTATCATGGGTGGATCATTACGACATTTTTCTTTTGCATAAGGGCAATCATCATAGAATTTACATCCCGTCTCTGTTCTCATTGGTTCTTGTGATTTTTCTCCCAGGTTTTGCGGTCTATTTTCCTTATTTTTAATATTCGGAATTGATGTCACAAGTTTTTCTGTGTAAGGGTGCTTTGGGTTTTTATAAATTTCATAGGATTTTCCCAACTCAACTATTTGTCCACGATACATTATAGCTATGGTTTCTGATACTTCTGATATTACTCCTAAGTCATGGGAAATGAATACTATTGACATATTGCGATCTCTTTTTAATTTTTTTAGGAGGTTGATAATCTGAGATTGTACCATAACATCCAAGGAGGTAGTGGGTTCATCTGCAACCAAAATCTTGGGATTCAGTAACAATGCCATTGCTATTGAAATTCGTTGCTTCATACCCCCACTCAATTCATGAGGATACTTTTTCGTAACACTAGGCTCTAAGAGAACGCTTTTCAAAGAATCTGCAATTACTTGCAGGTCATCCGTAGAGTAACCATGTTGCTTCAAGATTTCCTTCATTTGTGATCCAACAGTAAATACTGGGTCTAAGGAATTAAGGGCTCCTTGAAAGATCATTGAAATTTTCTTCCATCTGATCTTTTTATCAAATTCATCATCTGATATCTTGGTAATGTCTTGACCATCTAGAATAATTCGACCATCAACGATTTTGCCAGGGTATGGAACTGATCGTAAAAGGGCTGCTCCTAATGTACTCTTTCCACATCCAGATTCACCCACAATTCCTATCGACTGATTTTTTTCAAGACTAAAACTAACATCATCAACAGCCTTAACTGTACCAAAACGGGATAAATAATAGACACTTAAACTATTTACGGTAAGAGCAAAATTCAAACAAGTCTTAATCGATCTTAACCGTATAAGTATCTATTTTATAGAATCTAATTTGGTCTATCCCCACCTATTGGACATATATATGGTAAAAATATTAGACAACCTGATGATTAGTTGAAAGTACCCATCTGCATATTTGATGCCAAGACGGGAGTTTTGTGTCCAAAATGTGAAAGCAGACTGAAAAATGGGGAGCTATCCACTATTGACGTAGAATCTTCAATCAAACTTATCAAACTCTCACATAAGAATCAAGATATAGATAAATTGAATTTAATAGGATCTCAAAAGATTGATGAAGATTATGTGCTTATTTTAAAGGATTCAAACGTAAGTCACATAAACTCTAATGATAAATTAATGAGTTCTGTTGAAAAGGAATTCAACGGAAAAGTATGGTTTGTTGAAGCGAATAGCTCGATTAGAAAGTTTCTAGAAAATCTCTTCTTTCCAATAAGAATTTTGAAAACTAACATGATTTGGTTGCCGGATGGGAACCAGGTAACACAGGTTACTATTGAGAGTAAAGATTACGAAAAATTCTTTAATATAATTGAAAAAATAAAAAAAATTGTAAATGAAATTAGAAAAGTAGAACTTGTTGTTGAGATCGCAGGAAAGTAATAGGTTGCAACATCAGTATTCTATGAACAGAACATTTGCTTCATCAATCGACAAAAACCACATTGGTCAAAATCTAACATTCGTTGGATGGCTTGAAGATTTCAGAGACATGGGAAAAATTGGATTCATAAGCGTTAGAGATATGACTGGAAACTTTCAGGGAGTACTTACTGGAAAGCTGCTATCAGGTTTTAGGGAGATACCAAGGCAAAGTGTTATCGTGGTAAATGGAACTATTCAAGATACCAGAGCAGAGAATTTTAAGGTCGAAGTTAGAGTAGAAAAAGTGGAACTTTTGTCAAGGGCAATTAACCCTCTTCCAATTGATCCTACCGGAAGGGTCAAATCATCATTGGATAAGAGACTAGATTCAAGAGCCCTAGATTTGAGGAACTTTAAGATTTCTAATATTTTTAGAACTAGATCACATGTACTTCATTTAATTCGTAAATTCCTAAATTCGAAGATGTTTGTGGAGGTTAATACTCCGAAAATTATTGGAACAGCCACTGAAGGTGGTGCGGATCTTTTTGGTTTTGAATATTTCTCAAAGAAGGCATTTTTAGCCCAGAGTCCACAGTTATACAAGGAACAACTCACTCTGGGACTTGAAAGAGTATTTGAAATTTCTTCATATTTTAGAGCTGAACCGTCACATACTGTAAGACATCTTTCAGAATTTGTAAGTGTGGATTTGGAATCCGCATTCCTAGAATATGGTGATATTATGGATATTGTTCAAGATTTAATTATTTCAACAATAAATGATTTGTTTGTTCATTATGATAAACAAATGACATATTTTGAAAATAAACAGGACATTATGGTTGATAAGATTCCAAGAATAACTTATGAAAAGTGTCTGGAGGATTTGAATAGCCTAGGAGAAAAAATAGAATTTGGGGATGATCTTTCTGATCCTGCATTAAAAAAACTTGGTGAGATATATCCCAAATTTTACTTCATAATTGATTGGCCAACAAAACTAAAACCATTTTACATACTTGAACATGAAAAAAAATCAGAGCTTTCAAAGTCATTTGACCTGCAATATGGATATTTAGAAATTGTTTCTGGAGGAACCAGAGAGCACGATTCTGAAAGATTGAAAAACAAGTTGCTTGAAAAAGGACTTAACCCCAAGAGTTTTTCTGATCATTTACAAACATTTGATTGGGGGATGCCACCACATTCGGGATGTGGTCTTGGTTTTGACAGGTTCATAATGATCCTCACTAACTCCACAAACATTAGAGAAGTTGTTCTCTATCCTAGAGACTCTGAGAGGCTTAGTCCCTAGATATCTTAATTTTTATTTCTTTCAAGCAATCTTGTACTAACAAAAATGCCCTGTATGTCGACTTTGATACATCATATATGAGCCATATCACCGGATTAATCTTCATGTAAGTCAGGTCAGTATTAGAGGGATTTGATCCCTCCAAATGTGAATGGTAGACACCAACAACATCTAGTGCATTATCAGATG
>DASUMD010000119.1:0-2137 GCA_036277875.1 Nitrososphaeraceae archaeon | reverse complement strand
TACCTGGTGGTCCACCATTGCAAAGGCTTTGCTGTATTCAAGGTCCAAATATTCAGTCTGTTCGATTTCTCTCACTGCAAGCAGATCATTTTCTCTAAATATGGAATTTAATGAAATGTCAGAATTAACATCTGTGAATCCATATTCTGAGAATATGATAAATTGTGTGTCCCCTAATATGCCAATTTCAGATACTTTCTTTATCAATCTACCAACCAAATCATCAACAAACTTTAGGTCATCTTTTAGATCTTTATACGATGTTCCATTTTTTTGGAAAGAGTAATCCAAATGTGGAATATATGTAAATAATAAACTAGGTTTTTCATTTTCTAGAACATATTCAGTTGCCTTCTCTATCCATTCGCTGGATTTTTTAGAGACAAGAGGACCCCAGTACCAGGTCAAATCAAATTTTCCTATTTTTTCAATTAGTTTTTCATACAGACCTGGCGGTTTGCTATAGCACCACATTATCATTCTATCATCCATGTGAAGTGGACGCGGAGTTAGAACTAGCTCTGCATTAGAATACATTGTATTCTGCCAGAACAAGACGGCTGTTTTTAAGCCACTACCGTGCATTTTGATGGTATCCCAAACCCTATCTGCTTGCACCAAATTACTTGATTGTTCCCAAAAAGAAACGGTGTAATGCTGTCTATCATACAACCCATTAGAAATGATTCCATGTACCTCAGGATATGATCCTGAAAGCAAACTACTCTGAACAGTACATGTTACTGCAGGAAATACTGTCTCTAAATCTCTTGTTTCCCCAGTTTCCGAGATTTTAAAGATATTTGGAGTTATGTTTTCGGAAATGTGCTTTCTCTCCAAACCTACAATATCGATAATGATTACGTGTTTGACCATCAATTTATTGGGATTTATCAAGAATTTAATTCTAATTATTTTTTTCTCAAGTCATGTACATTTTTCTTGACAGTATGAGTAATGGAACTACTAGCAACAATACGGCAAGTCCAACTTCCAATCCTCTTATCCCACTCAAATAGGTAGAATCAAGTACAATAATTGACACAATCATTTTTTGAACACATTGTTGTATTCCAATGGGATCTTTCTTTTGAATTCTGTAAACCGCCTTAGCCATAATAAATGTAAACAGTACCAATATTATTAGAGATTCATATTTGAAAAATCCAATGAAGGTAAACAATATGATTGAGGAAATAATCGCCGCAATTACCACTGGGATCAAATACAGTTTAATATTTTCTGAAAACCCTTGAACCTCATATTTGCTTATGAATCCTATTAATGTAACGTAAACAAATGTTATAGTCAGAACAAAGACCAAAATAACAAATTGAGGAAAACTATCGATGTTGTTTAAACTTGCACTTGTTCCCAGCGTAACATTCATCACTCTAGCTGCAGCAATGGTAAACGGACCTGCCTGAGTATTCTTTAAATACTTATCATACCCAAAAATAAGGGAGATCAAAACCATTGATATACCAAATGTCGGAACACTAACTAATAGCGACAAACTCAGAGCAATGACAGTAAATATTATAACAAGGACAATAGCCACTTTTCTTGATATTTTACCTGATGCAATGGGTCTGCTTGGCCTTTCTTTCTTATCAATGTTATAATCAAAAAGATCGTTGAGCACAAGTCCTACACAATAAAGGAATATGGAGATAGTTACTAACAAGAGAACTTGCACAAATGATGTAAATGTCAGAGTCAATGATGAGGCAATTGCAAAACCCACTAGGATGTTTGAAGGGAGAGTAAATAAATTTGGGAGTCTGATTAGGAGCAGATAGTCTTTGAGATTAGAACTTTTCATATGTATCATCTGGGATAGATGGACAGAATTAATTGAAAGATTATTGATATATGCGACACTGGAAAACTCATTTCTTGACTAGAGATAATCAAGTGATTTAATAAACTTCATTGCCTCTCTAGCAGCATAGGCGGGACATTCCTGATATGGATACAGTTCTACCGTAACGAATCCCTCATATCCAATATCATTAAGGGATCTGAGAGCAGAATCAATGTTTATCGCACCTTCCCCCAAAATAAGATGATTATGGGTTCTATCTGCAGATATATCTTCTAAATGCACATGCCGGACATATTCAGATAATTTATC
>DASUMD010000118.1:0-3182 GCA_036277875.1 Nitrososphaeraceae archaeon | reverse complement strand
TTCTAAAAGTTCATATAAGTACCTGTTAATTTGTTCATAGCTCAAGTTTCCTCTGTACATTATGTGTGTTTTTCTTATACCTGCTTTACATAGATCTACTATGTCTGCCATAATCTGGATTTTTCCTCTATTATTTTCATTTTTACAGACTGTTTTGCTCATTTCGTTGTTATGAAAGATACCTAAGTAATTAAGGGGAACCATGAAATTCCATTTTGGAACGATCGTTCCAACTCAGAGCGGTACAAAAGATGTTTATCCTATTTGTATATGAATCGTCTACATAGATAACTATAACTGGAATTTTGACTAGCGCCGTATACGAATCTATATAATAATAGTACGAACTACTACCATTTCCATTCATGAAAAAACAGTTCAGAACTGACATAATGAAGATAAATGAAAGAAGACCTAATCATGTTATCATATCGAAGGCATCAAAATTAATCTGCAGTGGAGAAATTATAGCATTCCCAACAGAAACAGTATATGGATTAGGAGCAAATGCGCTAGATCCATCAGCCGTATCAAAGATATTTGAAATTAAGGGCAGACCTTCCGATAATCCATTAATCATCCACATAGCAGATATGAAAACTTTGGAGACTCTGGTGAGTCAAATACCTCCTAAAGCATATCTAATTATTAAAAAATTCTGGCCCGGTCCAGTGACTCTCGTTCTCAAGAAATCAAAGATTGTGCCTAAAATTACTACAGGAGGTTTAAACACAGTGGCAGTACGTATGCCAAGGAATAATGTTGCCCTGGCGCTAATAAGAAAGTCTGCTCTCCCTATTGCTGCCCCATCTGCAAACATCTCGGGAAGACCTAGTCCTACAACTGCCACTCATGTGAAAGATGATCTTGATGGAAAAATAAAATTAATTTTGGATGGCGGTAGTACGAAAATTGGAATTGAATCGACAGTAATTGATATGACACAACCCACTCCAATGATACTAAGACCCGGTGGAATTTCAAAGGAGTCAATTGAAAATGAAATAGGTAAAGTTCTCTTTCATAATTCTCTTATTGGTATTGACAGGAAAAAGATCAAGATTTACAGGTCCCCGGGTATGAAATACCGACATTATTGTCCAAAGGCCCATGTCATGCTGGTCGAGGGCCCCGAAAATGACGCAAAGAGTAAGATAATTCAATTGACTAAAAAATTAGAGGCTGAAGGCAAGAAAGTTTCTATTATGACCGCTAGTAAGTCACTGAAAGTAAATTCAGAAAAAATTCAATATATGGGAAGGTCTTTAGAAACAATCGCAAGAAATCTATTTGCAAATCTCCGGCAAGCTGACAAAAATAATATAGATGTCATAATAGTTCAAGGAATTCAGTATAACAAGATAGGTTTTGCTATCATGAATAGGCTAAAGAAGGCAGCCATTACAAATATTAGGGTATAACCTGACATTAATGGAAAGTTAATTCTGATTTAACCTTGATATAACATTCTTGATAACTGAAGTTCTTTCGAGATAAGATCCAATTTTCTCAAAATTACAATTATCAATAAACGGAATTATTGATATTGTTTTAATGCCTGTTAATTTTTCAATATGATTTGGAGTCATAGATTCCACAATATTTGGATGCTTTGGCATTTGATTAAATATTACCCCGATAATTGGTATTTTCTTTCCTTTGCAGGCGTTTATGGTCAAAATAGTATGGTTAATGGAACCTAGTTTAGGCCTTGACACAATAATTGTGGCTAGATTCATCCTCCTGATAACATCTAGTAATGAAATTTTCGCTGTAATTGGAACCATAACACCACCAATTCCTTCAACCACAGTGAAATCGTATTTTTTTTTAAGAACGTTAAATTTTTCAGTTACAATTCCTAGATCCACGGTTTTGTGCAAAATTTCTGCTGCCATATAGGGAGATGCTGGTATGGGAAAGAATATTGGATTCAATATTTGATCAGATTCTTCAATATCTGCGGCTTCCGCTAGAGCGGCAGTATCATGAGACTTGTAGCGATTTGAGTACATAGTGGATGATGTTGCAAATGGTTTCATAATGCCGACCCTTATTCCGTTTCTCCTGAGCAACCATGCCAGGCCACATGCTATTGTAGTTTTTCCAATTTCAGTATCAGTTCCTGTAATAAATACACCTTGTAATTTCTCAAGCTGTCTAGTTGATAAATCTCTTTTCGTAAATAAACGTAAATTTACTATTATTTAGATTTTCTATCACATCTCATTGCTGTTAAATATGATGTATTTGTAAAAGATTTCCCTGGAGTACACGTATTCATGTACCTCATGTCCCTGATTTTGACTCATTATGTCAAAAGTAAGATTAAAATTCAATTGGACAACACTGTTTCTTAGTTTGGATATCAAAAATACAATAATGCTCATTGCTTTTACTATTGTTATTTTTTTGATATCGTCTTCTCAATCGCATGCAACTGAACTACAGAGTAATAACATCACATCAGCTAGTGTTACGGATTTCTTTCCTAATTATCAAAAAACAACAATATCAATTAATGGATTTAATGTCTCAATGGCGATAGCATCAACTGACGAACAGAGGATCAGAGGTCTCTCCGGATTGGAAAAGATGAATGAAAATGAAGGAATGATATTTTTATTTGATGAACCATCAAAGCAAGGGTTTTGGATGAACAAAATGAATTTTCCCATAGACATTATTTGGCTGGATTCAAACAGTAAAGTCGTCCACATCGAAAAAAAAATAGAACCATGTAAGGTTTTTCTAGCATGTCCGGTTTATAATCCTCAAGTAGATTCATTATATGTAATAGAACTTCGATCTGGTTTTACTGATGATCATTCCATGAAAAATGGTATGATTATTAATTTCGATCTACCAGAGAACAATTGACTAATGATTAACGATAATTAATTCATGCGTAAAACTAGTTTAATAAATAAAATTAGTTCTAATAAGGCAGTCTCAGGTAAAAGGAGTATGCAAGTGTGGGACGAACAAAGCAAAGCATACTTTAATTTCATAAATTCACTAAAGACAGAGTCCAGCAGAAAGTCATACACATTCTGTATACAAAAGTTTCTGCGCCACTATGAAAAAGATTTGGACCAATTTCTAAGACTATCACAGGATGAAATGACTAACCTTATCATCAGATACTTTGGTTGATAAGAAAATTTCTAAACAATACAAGA
>DASUMD010000117.1:0-4096 GCA_036277875.1 Nitrososphaeraceae archaeon | reverse complement strand
TGGTATCAATTAACGTACCATCGATATCAAAAATAATACATGCATTTGAATTCATTCTAATCGAATCTACTTTGATTTTATTGAATATCCTTGATTGTTGACAATATTTTATCGTTCATTTTTTTTGTACCCACCGTCATTCTAATACAGTTTCCGTAGTTATTGATGTTACCTAACGCCTTTACTATTATTTTAGAATTTTCTAGTGCATCAACGATTCTACCATATTTTGTGTTACATTTTATGAAAAGAAAGTTTGCATCTGACTTGTAAACTTCTATGTTTTTGATTTTTGAGAGCCTTTGGTAGAGCCGTTCTCTTTCACGTTTTATTAGTGATATGCTCTCTTCTACTTTTCTAGGACTAGAGATAAGTGAAATTGCAATAGCAAGTGAGAGGCTATTTACTGCATATGGTAACTGAATCCTATTTCTAAATAAATCTGCAAGCTCGTCATTTGCCACCATATATCCTACCCTTGCGCCTGCCAATCCCAATGCCTTTGAAAATGTGCGGAGAATTACTAGATTTGGATATTCCTTCACATATTTAATTAAGGAATATTTTGCAAATTCTACATATGCCTCGTCTACAATTACCAGATTATTTTTCAAGGAACTCAAAATATCAAGAATTTTGGATTTCTCAAATTGATTTCCCGTAGGATTGTTTGGAGAACACAAATATATCACATGAGATTTTTTTGCATCGATAATAAATTTCTCTATATCCAGAGTGTTATCAATTGATGATAACATTATTTCAGAAAACGCTACTCCATGAAACTGGCACCTTGTTTTAAAGTAGGAAAAAGTAGGGTATATCGATGTTAATCTCCTACCTCTTCCAATCAGCGTCAAAAGCAAGTCTATAATTTGATCAGAACCGCTACCCAAAACTAGTGACTCTTCACTTATCTTCAGATAATGAGATAGCTTTTTGTATAGTCGTTCATAAAGATCAATGGGATATTTTCTCAGATCAATTTTTTTTAAACTCTCTAGTGAAATCTTGGTGAGAAAATCCTTCTCTAAAACAAGATTTTCATTTGCGTCCAATTTAAAATAATTACTTTCAGAGGGTATTGCATATTTTTCAATTGTAGAAAATTTCTTCATTTCTTTCATTAACCAATCTGTCAATTTCTGAACCTCTCTTCTACTGCATAATAATGATTTGGTAAACCTTCAGCAAAAGCCAATTCCTTTATGTATTTTTGAACCGATTGAAGTCCAATTCTTGTTACTCTAATGTGGTTAACTAATTTTACAAAGTCAAGTACAGATAATGAAGACTTTGATTTGCCAAATTCTGTAGTAGGTAACACGTGATTTGATCCAAGACAATAATCGCTGGCAGATGAGGGACTGTACTTTCCCAGTAATACAATACCTGCAGTTTTTACCATAGAAGCTATTTTAATAGGGTTCTCCGATAAGACTTCAAGATGTTCTGGGGCTAATTCGTTAATAAATGATATCACATCCTCCTCGTTTTTACACAGGGCAATGAACCCATTCTTCTTGAAACTGGTTGATACAATTTCCAATCTTGGCAGGGAACTGTTCAATGTCTTTGTAATTTCACTCTTTAATTTTGCAGCCAAAGGCTCTGAAGTAGTAACGATACCACAAATGGTATCCGTACTGTGTTCTGCCTGAGATATCAAATCCTTGACTACAAATTTGGGATCAGACTTTGAATCTGCATATATTAAAAGTTCGGTTGGACCTGCTATCATATCAATGGCAATCTTATTGCTAACAAGAAATTTTGCAATGTTAACAAATAGGCCTCCGGGTCCGACGATTTTATCAACCTTGCTTATTGTTTTAGTCCCATATGCAAGAGCTGCCACTGCTTGGGCACCACCGACTCTATAGACTTCGTCTATACCGCAGATATCGGCAGCCACAAGTGTGACAGGATCAATTTTACCATCTTTCATGGGAGGACTTACTACAGATATCCTGTTTACACCTGCAATTACTGCAGGAACAACACACATCATCAACGTGCTTGGATACCGTGCTCGTCCTCCTGGAACATAACAACCAACACTGTCTATTGGTTTGAGAGCTTTCTCAATTTTTACTCCATCTTCTGATAATATGATTCCTGTCAATCGTTCTAGAAGCATTTTTTCATTCTTTTCAAGAAGTTTTTTGCTTTTCTTAAGAGAATTCAATTGATTCGTAGTTACCTCCTTGTAGGCTTTTCTCAATTCGGCTTTATCAACAAGAATAGAATCGATTTTTACATTATCATATTTTTTAGTATATTTTATTAGTGCGTTGTCCCCAAATTTGATAACATCATTAATTATCTTTTCAACAATAACACTCTTCTGAGGAATACGATTTGAACCACGAATGATCTTTGCTTCTTTGACTGCGTTCCCTACTTTTATTTTTTTTATCACTGATTCATGACCTGTCTTAACTCCTCTAATGGGAGTATTTGTTTTGGCTGCATCACGACAAGTCCTTGAGCTATCTCTCTTAACTTTGGAACAATCTTTATGAACTCATTTTTATCTATCACCGTATTGACACCAAACCAGCCTTCTTCACTTAATTTGCTTATTGTGGGTCTTTTAAGGGCAGGTAAACTGTCCAACAATTTCTGCAGGTTCTCTTCTTTCACATTTACAAAAATGTGAAGTTTTTTCCTTGCCTCCACAACTCCCTTGATAAGGGCCAGTATGTCCGCAATTTTTTCAGACTTTATTTTGTCTTCTAAAGAATTTTTGTTTGCAATTAATTGAGCACTCGAATGACCTAGGGTCTCAATAAGTTTTAGGTTGTTCTGAATGAGTGTAGTACCTGTTTCTGTGATATCACAAATAGCATCAACATCTTCGGGAGGTTTGGCCTCAGTTGCACCAAAGGATAGAAAGATTTCAACCATTTTATTTTCACCTATCCTCATCCATGGTGTAATAATCATCGGTCGGATATCCCCATAATATTTTTGATATGATTTATTAGAACGTATGCGAGCCGAAGTAGTAGTCAGATATTCAGATGAAATTCTCAACGTTCGTTTCTGTTTTGCGAAACCTTCTATCAACTCAGTCAAGTTGTTGTATTCAAAATTTTCTGGGATCGCTACGACCTGATTAACTTGACCATATTCTAGATCCAATAAAATCTTAACATCCGCAGTTGCCTCAACAATCCAATCTTTACCAGTAATTCCTATATCATAAAATCCCTCTTGTACATATGTAGGTATCTCTTGAGGCCTCAAGATTTTTACTTCAATTTCAGGATCGCTTAGCTTAACTCTATAGGTCCTTCCACGACCTTTAACAGTTTGCCATGCCTCTTCAAGGATCTTAAAGGTCGCATCTTCGATACTGCCTTTTGGTATCGCAAATTTTACTGTTGCCATCTGATATCAAAAGGATCTTTTTAATGGGATATATTTCTATTGAAAAATTTATTTGTATGGTTTTTTTCTGATAAATATTAAGATGTTTTGTTATGAATAATTGTTCAAAATTATTTATAAAATGCTCTAGGATGAACTGTCTCTTGCGTGATGTAAATCCTGCAGAATTCGTCTAGCATTATCCATACTTATCTTTGATTGATTATACATTGTTTCAGATACAAAATCAACTAATTTGCCAGTGGCTCCTGCTGCAACAGCAATATTCTTTGCGTGTAATTTCATATGGCCCTTTTGAATTCCTTCTGTAGACAATGCCTTAATTGCTGCCAAATTTTGTGCTAGTCCAGCAGATGCTATAACACAAGCCAATTCACATGCTGATTTTACTCCTAAAATTTTCAAACCCATTCTAGCTACAGGATTCACGGTTGATATCCCACCTACTATGCCAACAGACAAAGGAATTTCTATTCTCCCTACTAGATCGCCATTAGATGACTTTGAAAAAGTGGTAAGTGATCGATATTTTCCATCTCTTGATGCATAAGCATGAGCAGCAGCCTCAATTGCACGAAAATCTTGACCTGTTGCAATAGACACTGCATCTATTCCATTCATAATGCCTTTGTTATGGGTTACGGCCCTGTACGTATCAGAGAATGCAAATGCAAAAGCAGAAAGTATCCTGTCAACTATA
>DASUMD010000116.1:0-3602 GCA_036277875.1 Nitrososphaeraceae archaeon | reverse complement strand
AGAACCTGCGATTCCTACACCTCTTTTTGGATCAAATTGATATCCGTCACCAACGAACTTTAGTTTCTTTTCTGGATATCTCAATGTAAATCTCTTGATAAGAAGATGCTTTGATCCTGATTCAATAGCTTTTATGAAACCACCTGCAGAGCTGGTCATGTTGACAACAAACCTCCTGGTCCCAGAATTCCACCATACACTAGCGACAACGCGACAAAAATATTGATGAATGCCAATACTATTAGCTTGTACCAACCCGTATGCAATAATATATCGATTCTAATTCTAGGATTGATACCTCGTGGTAGAAGGACCAGCATTATCATACCAAGGGTTTTGATAGTAAACCAGAATACTGCATTTACAGTAGTTGCATTGTATATTTTATCTCCGGTGTATCCTGGTATGATTTCCTCTGGAAATATTTGAGGTCCTGACCATCCACCTAGAAACAAAATAACGAACAAAGCAGCAAGGACATACAATTTAATATAAGTTCCCAATTGAATCAGTCCATAAATCATTCCTGAAGTTTCAGTTAACCATCCTGCAACAATCTCACTTTCAGCTTCAGGCAGATCGAATGGAATTCTTTCAAGTTCTGCCAGTGAAGAAATATAGAATACAAATGCGCTTATTGGTAAAAATAATATGAACCAGTATGGATGTTGAGCTTCTGCTATGTCAGTAAGATTTAACGATCCTGCAAGAATTACTACTGAAAGAGCAGAGAGGATAAATGGAATTTCAAACGCGATCATCTGATGAAGAGCACGTAGTCCACCGATGAATGGATATTTACTGTTACTAGCCCATGAGAACAAAAGTGCAATAAGAGGGAAGAATCCCAAAAACGCAAATACTGCGATTATGCCAACGTCAAGATCTGCAACAACCCATCCAGGAGCCGCGGGAACTAATGATACCACAGCTGCTGATGTAACTACAAAAGCGACAGGTGCTGTCCAAAATATTAGTTTGTCAGCACCAGATGGAACTATGATTTCTTTTGAAATTAATTTCAACCCATCAGCTATCAACTGCAAAATACCTTCTATCTTTCCTGCATATAGCGGTCCGATTCTCAACTGCATTTTGGCAAGGAACTTGCGTTCGATAAAAATAGTGGCAGCAGCAAGAAGAGCAGCATAGGTAAATCCTGGAAATACAGCGACTCTAAAAAGATCAGTGTGAATCAAGAAATTTATGATTGGTACAGTACGTGTGGGATCCACCATCATTGAGAAAAAGAGGTATGGTGTAAGGACTTCATCGTTTACAGGTGGAAGTGGTACGTAGAATAGGATAATAAATATCAATGGAAGTCCTATTAAGGTAACAATAACAATTATCCACAAAATTAGCTGTATTAAACTTCCTACAAAGTTCCCGAATCTAAAGTCTTTTGGAGCAGTGGCCAATTTTATTATACACTCTTCCTCCCAATCATTTACTAGATCCCTGTTATTTTTTCCTCATCTATACATTTGTCAAATTGAAATCCTGTTGTAGGTCGCATATTCATCTGTCAGCCTCCACTGGCCAATAGTTTAATGACCAATAAATTGATGGCATGTCAGCTAATTTTGATCCTATCAAAAGGAATGGAAGTGCAAGCATATTCCTAAATGAGCCTACTGATAGTTTAACCCTATAAGGCTTTGGGGTACCATCACTCACTATGTAATATCCCAAAGCACCTCTTCCGGATTCTACTCTTTTGTAAGATTCTCCGGCTGGCCCCTTTGGATTTGGTTGTAGCTTTGCTCTCACTTCACCTGATTGAGGCATCTTATCCAGCAATTCTCTAATAATATGACATGACTCTTTCATATCAAGAAACGGGACCATTGATCTTGCATAAGAATCACAAGTCTTCATATACTGTATCTTGAAATCTATTTCTTCATAAACATCATACGGCTCTGCCTTTCTGACATCAAAAGGAATTCCCGATGCCCTAAGCACGGAACCTGTAACTCCAAGCTTTATGGCATCTTCCTTTGTCAAAATTCCAACCCCCTCAGTTCTCTGTCTAAATAATGGATTATTGTAAAAAATGTCCTCATATTCGACAAGTCTCTTTTCAAAATAGGCAACTTGTCTTAAGCATCTATCTTTAAATCCTTCGGGCATATCGTTCCGAACTCCCCCTGGAATATTAAAAGCATGTGTGACTCTTGCACCGGTAAGCGCCTCTAAAAGATCAATGAAGAGTTCCCTGTCTCCAACTGGCCACATAAACATGGTAGAATGTCCAAGAAATATTCCGTATATTCCCAGCCAATAAAGCGTATATACCTGCCTATTGAGTTCTGAGGCCAACGCACGAATGTATTGTCCCCGAAGTGGAACTTGGATATTAGTAAGTTCCTCCACTGCTAAGCTGTATGAATATGTAATATTTGTAGAATCATGGATTACCGGTCGCTCAAGGTGAGGAATATTTTGAATAAAGTTTCTGTATTCGCACATTTTTTCCTCACCTCTATGTACGTATCCAGGGTCTGGGTCACAATAAACGATATAATCTCCATCTACCTTGATGGTAAACCTAAAGTGTCCTGAACCTGGATGTTGAGGACCAACGCTAAGCGTCATTAATCTATCTTCTTCTGTCTCTTTCACAATTTCTAGTCCCCTCTTAATAGTTTCATCAAACTTTTGTTCGAAATTTTCCATTTATTATCGCCTATCTGCCTTTAATCCTAAACTCCTTTCTCAGCGGAGGAATATCTGCCCAGTCTTCTGGAAGTAAAAATCTTTCGTTTCTTGGATGGCCCTCAAAATAGACTCCAAGCATTTCAAAGGTTTCCCTTTCGTGATACTCGGCGCTCTTAAAAATATCAATTAATGTGGGCAGTCTGGAATCGTTCCTATCTACCCTTGTTGACAGGGCCAAAACATGTGAAGAAAGTTTTTCATCCGAATAGGAGCTCAAGTGATAAATTACCTCAATTTGATTATCTTTTGGATAGTCCGTCCCTGAGACAGATTCTGCGTGATCAAATCCTAAAGTATCTCTAATGAATGTAGCTACATGAACGATCTCATTCGGGGGAACAAGAATTTTTGTTCTCCCTGGGCGTACATAAACAACTTGTACAATTTTATCTGTAAATTTTGTAACTAACTGATTGACAATGCTACTTTCAAATTCTGGAATTGTAATTTCAGTTTTTTTCGACAATGAAGTCTGTGTTGAGTCAGTTACGTTCTTTTTTTGCTCAGAACCATTTTGTGTGTTGGATTGATTCGAGCTCATTTATCTGATCTTCGACCTTTTTATTTTTTCTTGGAGCAGCATACATCCTTGAATAAGGGTTTCGGGTCTTGGTGGACAGCCAGGTACATACACATCAACAGGGACAATTCCATCTACACCTGGTAGCACATTATAAGAATCAATATAAAGTCCTCCTGTAATTGCACAGGCACCCATGGCTATAACATATTTTGGGTCTGGCATCTGATCATAAACCATCCTTAGCCTTGGAGCCATCTTTCTTGTTACAGTGCCTTGAACAACAATCAAATCACATTGTCGTAATGAACCAAATGCCTCAATTATTCCAAATCTTTCAACATCGTATCTGGGACCT
>DASUMD010000115.1:0-4435 GCA_036277875.1 Nitrososphaeraceae archaeon | reverse complement strand
TGATAGAATTACAATAATAGCTAGGTTTCTTGATACTGTTTTCATAATAACAACTAAGATCTCCTTTGTCTCCTGCGAAGCCTTGCTTTCTCCCCTATCCTGGAAAATTTTTTCTGCCGAGAATCTAAATCAGCCTTTCTTTTTTCGCGTTCTTTGGATTGCTTATCCTCTATTTTTTTTTCTTTATCCAAGTAGCGTTGGTAGACTTTTTGGGCAATTCCACTCATGATACCCTCATACTCACTCATTGTACCTGCTATTTTGAGTCCAGTCTTATTTTGAATCAAAAATTGCAAAATGGATTGGTCGTGATTAGAAGCTCTCATTTTGAGTATCAACATTGACCGCTTCAATTGGGCTTCTGCCTCTACGTATCGCAGAAGGATGATGTTATGAAAAATAGAAGATACGCCAAAGGAACTGATGTTAAGCCCTGATTCTTGGTCCGTAAGAATGGTAAACACTGAAGTTATTCCGTAGCTTCCCGTCAAATTAACTAGTCGCTTCGTAATCAAGTACATTTCTTGGCTATACAAATGCTCGAATGTAGACAAGCCATCAATTACTATGCGAGAGGGTCTTATAGCTTCAATATGTGAAGCCAATTCAGAAATGAATGCGTCCGGGCTTTGATTTTCCGGCATCCATGAGATTAAGTGGAGTCCCTTCTTTTCCAGCTCTTTCATATTAAATCCAAGGGATTTACCCATATTCCTAATTTCAGCGGGTGATTCTTCAAGTGAACAGAACAAACTAGGTTTACCGTCAAGAACTGCCTGTACAGTAAATTGGAATCCAAAGGTAGTTTTACCGGCGCCAGATGCTCCAGCCAATATACTTGTACTGCCTTTTAAAAAACCCCCTTCAACTCTCTCATCTAGACCCGGAATTCCCGTTTTGAGTCTATCAATTGTCGATGCATCAGTCATTCTGATGGGTTGTTTGGGATAGACTACCATGCCTTTTTCTCCGACGAGCGAGACATGAGCCTCTCTATTTATTGTGGTACCCCTCATTTTTACTACCTTCAAAGTCGCTGGGATTGCATCAGTAGTACCATGCTCAAGTTGTATTATGCCATCTGCCACGAATTCTTCCATCCCAGATCCCACATTTTGGCTTCCAATGGGAACTTCAGTTATCAACATATTTGTTATGCCCTCAGCTCTCAACATTTTCCCTAAAACTACATGTAAGGTAATTCTAGCCTCGTTAATGTTATCAAAAGCAAGTATTATTGCTGAAAAAGAATCGATAACTATTCGCTCAGCCTTGATGCTTTTGCTAACAGCTAATACTTCCTCGAGTGCATCCCCTATTCCTTCCTTCGTAACTGAAGCAAAGTCTAGGAATGCAAATTTATTATCTCTCTCGAAATCTGCAAGTTTCATTCCAAATCTGCTAAAATTTTCATAGAACTGATTTTTTGACTCGCTAAAGGAAACGTATAATGCTGATTCTCCTTTCAAAAGCCCTTCATATAGGAATTGTGTAGTAAGTATAGTCTTACCAGTGCCTGGATTACCTGCCACTAAAACTGTAAAACCTCTTGGTATTCCACCCTCAATAAGCGCATCCAAGCTAGCGATACCTGTCGAGATGCGTTCTATCAATATGTTTGATCGATAATTCGTAACTAATATAAGATTTTTCTAGCTTAGAGATAAGAAATACCTATTAGAGTAGAGTTTCAGCAACGAAAATTGTAAACAAAAAAGTAATTATTAATTAGATCGCATATCAGTCATTTCTTCAAAAATCTAAATTTATTTATATTCTGTATATAGCCAAGATAAACATAAACAACTGGGATTAGTTGATGATGAACAAGAAACAACCAACCCCAGCTGGTGTTTAAGCAATATTATAATGTCTGACAAAATATATATACCTTTTTAGACATTCTTAATTTTTCTATAAGATTGTTATATATCTCTAGGATGTTTTCTCAGAATGTTAGATTCTGCAGGTAATTATTCAATTCCTTGGGCAGTATCTAAGGAAAATCTTAACATTGCTAAGACAGGAATGAGTATATTCAATATTATGAATTTCTATTAAGAATCAAAATATTGACTCGTAGTTGAGAAAATTTCAATTCCAATATTGAGTAATAATAAATTGATATAAGAAATATTGCAGTAATACATCCATGAGCCTAGACACAGCATGGAGTGGTATCCTTAAAAAAGAGGCAACTGGAATAGATGACTGTGATTTGGGTGAGGTTCAGCAGATTGAGAAAGACTTTATTGTTACCGAAAAAGGTATTATTAATAAGAAGAGATATTGTATATCAAAGAATCTTATTGCGGGTTTCGATGGACATACACTCTATTTAAAATAATGAAAGAAGAATCAAAACGATTTCGGCGGATGATTTGAAGCACTGAAAAGTTGTTAAAAAGCGATCACTCAATAGTGAACCTACTTTATGACCGAGCCTTATGCCATGACAAGGCCAGACTCGTTAACATAATTCTATAAAGTTGAAACGAAAATGATATATCCTATTTAGTAAAGCGAAATGTTATTGCACAGGCAACCAGAATTTTCAGTGATCGATGCTCCTTGCATATTGGGGTTACGGCCAACTGGCGTCGAGCTTCTCCCAAAGGCGTTGCGGACAGCAGGATTACTTAAACAACTAAAAGCTGATTACGTTGGAATGGTTGCTCCATCATCAGCCTACAATTATAAGCGTGATGATGGAACTGGGCTGTTAAATCCTCAAGCCATAAAAGATTATACACTAAAATTAGCAGAGGCTGTGAATGGACAGTTACGTAAAAATAAATTCCCTATAGTCATTGGAGGTGATTGTAGTATCTTAATTGGTAATATTTTAGCATTGAGGCGACTGGGCAGATACGGGCTATTTTTTATTGATGGACATTCCGATTATTATTTACCAGAAGAATCTTCGACTGGTGAGGTAGCGGATATGGATTTGGCAATAGTATCCGGTCATGGTCCTGATATTCTTTGTGATTTGGACCATCTCAAGCCACTAGTAATGGAACAGGATATAGTAGCCTTTGGTTATCGTGATTCAGCACAATCTGCACAGTACGGATGTCAAGATATTAAGAACACTACGATGGTAAATGCCATAGAACTCGTAGATGTCCAAAGGCTAGGATTGCAAAATGCTGCTAGTTTAGGCATCGAAACCCTTCTCAAAAATGAACTTTCCGGGTTCTGGATACATCTTGATGCTGATGTCTTGAATGACTCAATTATGCCTGCGGTTGATTATCGTCTTCCTGGTGGAATCAGCTTCTCAGAATTAAGTAATTTGCTAAAGTTACTACTATTGTCTAGGAAAGCAGTGGGTATCAGTGTCGCGATCCTTAATCCTACGCTTGACAAAGATGGTTCTATTACTAGGAATTTTGTGTCATGCATTGCAGAAGGATTGTCCTGAGAGGTGTTCGCCTATATGATATTTATTTTAGAACTAAATTGCACTGTTACCCGTAAAGATAAATATCAAGTTAGTAGAACCCTTCTACATGAATGGTTCAAATTCCGACAGCCCGAGGACTTACATATATTTGTGTTTTCTAGGTCTTATTTATAGTAACAAACAAAAGATTTCTAGTTAGATTCGGTATCTTCGGTATCTTGAATTGAAAAAATATGGGAATTTGAAAATTTAGCTATTGATTTTTTGCATAGGTCGTCATACCTGTGAAGTCAATTGCCACACATTTCTCATCTCCAACGACCCACGCATTATGACCCGGTGGAACAATTCCAACATCACCAGGACCAAATTCCTCTTCTGTGCCATCGTCCATAACAACTTTCATTCTTCCAGATACCACATATTGGGTGTGTGGTGCCTCACAACTTTTTGTTTTTGCTATCGGTTTTACGCATTTCTCCCAACTCCAGCCAGGCTCGAACTCTGCTCTTCCTATCGTAACATCACTAAAAGTTGCGATGTCTACTTTACCCATTTCAAATTTTCTCGTTTCATCTGGAGCGATGTTAAGATTCTTTTTAATAATTTTTGCCATTGAATTTCAGCTCTTACACGATTTCATAATTATTAAGTATTTTTAAACTCCTTTGCCAGAGTTTAGAAGCAACTAAATAACAAGTAGTAGAACCCTTCTACATGAATGGAACTAATCCGGACGGGCCCAGACCTGTAAATTCAGTTCTAACATTTGTCCAAAAGTGACCCACATATTCAGAAATAAGCTTTTGTTTCCATATATTAGAAAAATCCTATTAGGACCGGATAAATATCTGATACTAAATGTAAAGATACATATACGATTAACGCTTATCATATACATGTATGATTCTTTTCATGAAAATAATCCACGTAGTGACAAAGATAGACCAATCCCAACTATTCGACCAGTGATTAGATCTGACGAGCAACTCAAAGTTCTTCAAGACATTATCTCAAGTCCCAGAA
>DASUMD010000114.1:0-4773 GCA_036277875.1 Nitrososphaeraceae archaeon | reverse complement strand
AAATAATGCTAGTAGAAAATAATGTGAAAATATTGAAGTTCTATTTACATATAAGTAAGCAAGAGCAAAAAAAAAGACTTCTTGAGAGATTGTCAGATCCAGAAAAGCAATGGAAGGTTGCTGAGGACGATCATAAAAAGCGAAAAAAATGGGTAGAATATATGAATGCCTATACGGATGCAATTAGTAATTGTAGCATAAAAGAGGCGCCTTGGTATGTTATACCGGCAAACAAGAAATGGTTTAGAAATTGGGCAATATCAAAAATAATCACTAATACGTTGATAGAAATGAAAATAAGATACCCTAAATCTTCTCCTCGTCATAAAAACATGAAAATTTAGGCATGTTTTTCTAAATATTAACTGTATTTTAGGTAGTGATATGACAGTCATGTAAGATTCAAGGTTATAAGCCGGCAGGACTACAAAATTTTTTACTCTATACAACATTTCGTTAGTAAATCGGCATCAGTAGAGATGACTGTCCTTGACTTTGTTATTCATAATACGGCTTCTCAAAATTAGAGTGTTGATTCAAATTAATTAGATACATTAAAAAGATGTATACACCCACCATATAAAGACGATTTGAATTGAAATGACGGAACCATATAATGGTAACAATGATGAAAATACGGCATCACCGTCCTTAAATGAAAAAGTTCCTAGAAAAGCCTGGATGTCATTAGCGATTTTAGGTTCGACACTATTGATTGCTATGTACGGTGAAACCATGTTACTGCCTGCAATACCTGATATAATCGAGGAATTTGATATCTCTTACAATACATCCTCATGGATTCTTTCTGCATATCTTATCGCAGGGGCTGTTGCAACACCGCTCTGTGGAAAGCTCTCTGATATCTATGGTAGGAAGAAAATGATAATTATCATATTGATTATCTATATTATTGGAATTACTTTAGGAGGACTTTCAACTAATATTGCATTTCTGATAGTTGCCAGAGTAATCCAAGGAATTGGCATCTCTATGTTCCCAATTGCATTTGGAATTATTCGAGATCAGTTTCCAAAAGATAAACTTGCGATAGGTGTGGGTGTGTTCAGCTCTATGTTTGCCGCTGGTTCTGTGGTCGGTTTAGCATTGGGGGCGAATATAATAGAGAATTTTGGTTGGCGAGCTACGTTTTTTTCAATTGTATTTGTTGCCATAGGATTATGGTTTATCATAAGGAGATATATTCATGATGAGCAAGAATCTGTGAACGCGATTGAGTCACAAGAGATACATTATTCTTCTGATACCGTTGACAATAAGATAAATGATCCTGATGAAGAATTCACGACTAGCATTAGTAAGAAAAATATAGATATGAAGGGTACGGTAACCCTTGCAATTACGATAATTTCGTTACTGATGGTTCTGTCATATTCACATACGGATAATATCGAAATTTATCAGATTGGTATTTTCTTATTCATAGGCATTACTTCATTGGTACTATTTGTCATAGTAGAGAGGAGATCAAGATCACCATTGGTTAATTTCCAGTTGCTGACTAATAATACCATTCTTTCAGCCAATATCATTCTAGTTATTGCCTTCCTGTCTATGTTTACAGTTTTTCAAACTATACCTGTGCTAGTAAGGAGTCCTCAACCATTTGGATTTGGAGAAAGCGTCATAACAACCGCAAATATTCAACTTCCATTTATGATTGTGTTTCTGTTATTTGCTCCATCTTCTGGCTTTATAATTTCTAAACTAGGTAACGTAAAGCCAACCATTATTGGAAGTATAGTAAGTGCTGTAGGCTTTTCTAGTCTACTCATATTCCACTCGAACGGGAGTTTAGTCGCGACAAATTTGGCAGTAATTGCTGGAGGATTGTCATTAATGCAAGTTGGCGGATTCGATATTGTCCTGCAATCTACACCGAGAAAGTTTAGCGGAATATCTCTTGGCATGACTGTTCTCTTTACTTTGATTGGGGGTTCAGTTGGACCCGCCATGGCAGGCATTATCATGCAGGCAAATCAAGTATTCCTGGAGGGTGTTGGTTCCTATCCCTCTTCTGATTCGTATAACTTGATATTTCTTACTATAGCTCTAGCTTCACTGATTCCAATAGCATTATCAATTTTCATAAGAAGGAACTTATCCTCACAAAATTCCGCTTTAACGATAGGAGTATCATAATTGATAGATTGACTGTTTAGTCAAATCTAGTCAGAAATAACATAAGTAGCATATCCAACAAGAAAGTAATAAAATATTTCTACTAATTTACTTTCTTAATATGACTATTCTATCAGATCTAGCATTAATTTTAAATCTAGCATTTCTTTCTTTAGAACGTTCTTATCCAGATCCTTAATAGTGTATTTATAAAGGAGCTCACATGCACGGATTTGTCCCAAAATTATATCCTTTTTGTTAATGTAAAGCGAATGATGATAATCCATAATTGAATACGCTATCTTTTTCCTGTGGAAAGTCCCGCATAGCTTCGCATCAATTTGTATTGTGGAATCAAGGTCTGTTACATTCATCTGTTTATTATCATCCCAAAACCAATTGGATCTTCTAATCCAAATCCTAACCTTCTGCCCATCCAAATTGTACAATAATAATCTGAATGCTTAATTTCCTCTATTTTATCACATTTATAACAAGTCCATTTAACGGACTCTTTACATATTTTGCAGAGTGCGGACGGTATCAAAATAGAACCGCACATACTACAAGAATTCTTCTTGAACATACCAAGAGACAGCCGAATTACTCCTATTAGGATTATGAATATTGATCTCATGGATCATTTTGAACTATATTGAATATATGGTTGTATTGAGTTATTGTTCGTCACTTATATGGTTGTACCAAAAGGCTTTATTATCAAAAACCCACGATTGAAATAGATAATGCCTAAGATTATATGTTCGTACCAAAAGGCTTTATTATCAAAAACCCAGGATTGAAATAGATAATGATAAAAATTCAGTACGTATTATACCCATTATTATTAATGATTTTTGTTACTCTTTTTGTCTCTCTTTCATTTTCACAAGTTGTTACTAATCAAAGTACTGCTAATTCATCCATGATTAATGGCGGTAAGAAAAATGACTCAAGTACGACAGTAATTAATGCTGTAGGTGATATAGATTGTTCTAATCGTCTCGATGATCAGGTTAAAGAGGATAACCCTGATCTCCTCATTGTACTAGGGGATCTATGCTATAAATCTGATTTAACTGATTTTAAAGCTATTTATGGTGATTTCAAAACAGACAACAAATTGGCTTGCATAATTGGCAATCATGATTCAGAAGAAGATGGGACTCCAAGACTCGAGAATAAAACAATAGAATATTGTGGAGATCATTGGTATCGTAAAATTGCAAATGATACAACATTACTAATAGGATTAAATACAAATGGAGATACTGAATCACAAACAAAATGGGGACAATCATTGGTAACAAATGGAACATTGATGAAAGGAATCAAAAATGTCATGTTACTGGCTCATAAACCTGCACATACACCAGAGTCACATCATCCAGCAAGAAATTCAACAATTAAAATGGTATTAGGTATTGAAAGTAATATATCAAAAAGCATTGAAGTTTATGAAATTTCTGCACACAATCACATAATGGCCGAATCAAGTAATGGTCGCTGGTTCATTTCTGGGGCTGGTGGTAAAAGCCATTATGAAGGAATGAGCAGCTCAGAATGGCCTTTTGTGAACACTAAATCCTATGGACACCTACAAATCAGAATAAATAATACAGATGGCAACGTACTTGGCACTAATTTCTACGGATTGAATGGAAGACTGATCCATTGAAAAATCATTCTAGACAATATTGATGGATAAATATATGTAAAAGATTTTTCCTAGTTTTGATCTTCCTTTCCTTATTCGCCCATAATTTGTAAAATAATAGTTCGGTTTCTAGATCTTGTATCCATTTCTAACAAAACTACTTGCTGCCAAGTTCCTAGTGTCAATTTTCTATGTATGATTGGAATAGTTAAGCTAGGTCCTATAAGCGATGATCGTATATGGGAATGACCATTTCCGTCATGCCAAGTGTTATCGTGCTTATACTCTATATTTTTTGGGACTATTCTAGATAACATTTCCGGAAAATCATGAATAAGTCCTGGTTCATATTCAATAGTTGTAATTGCCGCTGTAGATCCCGAAACAAAAATAGTAACATTTCCATTTTCAATGTTGCTCTCTTTTACTGCATTTGATAACTGTTCAGTGATATCAATCATATCACCTTCTCCTTCAGAATGTATCTGAATATTCTCAGATAAAACTTTCATATTAGGTAGATTTCACCTGTATTATACTATTTATGCAAGTGTAATATATGGTTGTTACTAGATGCTAATTTATTACCTATCATGGTTCGCCTTTTGTTAAATAATTTCCCAACCTGTTAACAAACCATCTCCATCCTTGTGAATGTTCGTTATAGTTTTCTCTATCATCATCAGTGAAACCGCTATGCATTAGGATGACTTTTGTTTTGTTTTTACCTAGTGATTCAAATCTCCATGTTACTTTAATAGTAGTACTAAAGTCAGGCATGTTTTGAAATTGCCAAGTATATGATAATTCCTTATTTGGAATGAATTTAATAATTTTGCCATTCATTTCATGATCCCTGTCAAGATTGTTCTTGTCAGATTTCAAAAATTTAAAAGATGCTCTTCCTCCTTCCCACTTTTCCAATTCGGCAATATCTGGAAACCAGTTTGATTATTGAGCATAAGTTCAATAAA
>DASUMD010000113.1:0-2131 GCA_036277875.1 Nitrososphaeraceae archaeon | reverse complement strand
ATGTATGCTAGGTTGTATAGTCTAACTAGCCTAAAGAGGGCAAGATATCTTAAAGTCCCAATCGAACCTTGAACAATAGACGTACTGTCTGCGGTCGCATAAACAACTAGCGGTATCATTGCTGGAAACTCATACCAATGGCCAATGATGAATTTGAGTCTTGTATTTGATGATTTCAATCTTGATGCAAAATCTGCAGCTAATATACTAGTGACAATCAAATCAAAACCATACATTGTCCATATCTGTTCGAGACTTAATGGAAATAGATATTCAACAAAAACAATAATTATAGAGGCGACCGTCAGTACTGCAACAATGGTGTTTATTACAATCTTTCTTTGAACGGTTAAAAATTTCATAACTAGTTACTAAGATCCAGCACTAAATAATAAAGTTAAAAAAACAAACTGGAGTCTGAACGCTTAATTTTCATATTGAGAGCGGAAGAGACTACTGGACGGAAAGTTTCCATATCATGAATTTAAGATGAAATGCGACATACCAACATTACACATGAAATAATTTCGAATGACGATTATGAAACCACAAACATTACCTTCAACAACTGCTATCAGTGGTTTTATGAAGTATCACAAATACGAATACGAATTGAGGGCTCAAATCCCGCTCCCAATATAGCCGTTTAGAATTTCAGTCTTTGGATGAATGAAATCATATCTGAGTGACCAATTTGTCTATAATCCTTCCTGCCCACCATATTTTGAGCGCAATTTTCAATGTTAGAATGATTTGTTATTGCTCTATTTGTTCTTGTATTATGATAGTTCATACAAGTCCAAGTCATTCGCATTTATTTTTCAATAATCTGTTAGATTTGGATAATGAGAACCCAATTGATACCAAAGGAGGACTGAAAGTATAAACTTAATACCAAGTGAATCAAAACCTGATGAATTGTTTGAATTGTATCTACATAAAGTAACGTATTGAAAACACTAATAGAGATAAATTTAGAATTTTGATCTAATAAACTTGTATTATTTAGAATTTCTAACCAGAACATACATCAAAAATTCATCCATTTTCGCTACGCTCCTCTCTATAGATATTAAATTAAATTAAAAGGTATCAAATATCCCAAAGAAAATAAGATTTATTAAGTGTAAATTCCCAAAAAGATTTGTGTTTAGGCAGATTACCGTTGTGTTAGTTGCAACATTAGTATTTACAGTATTGTTAACAACGAACAATTCATTTGCGAAAGAAGTTGAATGTGCTGATACTTTCACTGATATGGACTGGGATCCAAAAAATCACGAACCCAATGATCCATCCACTAAGGAATTCGAGTTACTGGCATATCAAGGTTCTCTATGCGAACTCACAAAGTGCATAGACCATGAGGAATGCACAAACCGCGATGCCGTCGAATGGGAAAAGTTCAAGAGCTCACCAGCCTATGAGATGAGTTATGAAGATCAGAAAGAATGTCTGGAAACGGCACAAGACGATGGTAACGGAAAGGATGGTTTAGTTGGCTACGAAATCATGTCCTGCGGATTAGGAGAAGACAGGTATTAAGTAAATTGACTTAAATCTGATATTCTCAATTACCTAATTTAGAAAACTCTAACTAAAGGCCCTGCGTGTAACCAGTATTTGAAGGAGTAATAACTCCTTGGATTTCTCCGTTCTCATGACCTTGGGTGCGAACGACAACGTATACTGAATCATTTTTCATAAGATTGGTTAAATCCGTAACGGTCTTGCCTGCAAGTGGACCGCTAAGATCACTAGATGTAATAACTCCTTTTGATAACTGGCCGTTCACTTCACCAGTGGGAATTCCAGACTTTCCATTGATCTCCATATAAGAATTGAATACCTGTGCTAAGTCAGTTCCGTTCTTGAGACTAATATGAGCCCCTATGACCCCATTTAGATTTCTTGAATCTATCTGGTAAGCCATATTTCCATCAGATTCTATGTTAAATTTAGCTGTTCCAGTAGCGCTTGTACTTACTGTCGGTGACATATCTTGGCCAGATAAGCTAGCTATGAAATTGGTTTGCTGTGCGAATGCTGGTATTGATATTAATGACAGGACCAATATACTGACTGACAGAACAGGAGTGTATCTGCCAATAGAAAACTTTCTTGATCGTTT
>DASUMD010000112.1:0-4365 GCA_036277875.1 Nitrososphaeraceae archaeon | reverse complement strand
CTTTTGAATGGACTATCAGGCAGTGATGAAATTCAAGGTGAGGGCGGTAATGACATTTTGAATGGCTCTGATGGAAATGATTATCTGTCTGGTGGAGATGGGACTGATGTTCTTGATGGAGGCGTAGGTAGTGATGAGCTCCAGGGAGGAGATGATCCCGATAGACTAGTTGGTGGAATAGAGAGTGATATTTTGTATGGTGCCTCCAATAATGACATTCTTGATGGTGGTCCTGGCGACGATCGACTTTATGGAGGTCAAGGAAATGATACTCTAAGTGGTGGACAGGGGGGCGACTACTATAGATGTGGATCTGGCGAGGACAGGATAACAAATTTTAATCTTGCCGATGGTGATCACGAGTTTGGAGATTGCGAAATCAAATGATTCAGATATTTTATTAAAGTTCTTGAAATTGATCTTAAGTCACCAATAGTTGATTAAAATTTAACCTAACCCTGCTAAAAAGTAGCAGGAGGAGTTATCTTTGGTATCACTAAATAATTGCACTGTTCCTAAAGGCATAAACTTGAATAGAGCATTCAGCTATTTCTACTATAGTCCCATGTAGAGTAATATTTTGGTTTGATTTCCAATATTACTGAATTTCCATTTCTTACGTTTTCAAGTAATATTTTTGCCATAGGATGATCAATACTACCAAGATATTTCAACATTATTCTTTCTGTTATTGGAAGATTGGTATCGGGATTGTTTAATATTTTAACATCACCTTTACCCCTTACGCCTTTATATGGAGGATTTCCCTCATCTATACAAAAATAAATCTTATCGTTCCTTTTCAAGTTATTGGTCTTTTTAGATTGTTTTCCTGTTTCTACAAAAATTACATCTTTAGAATTATCATAAAGATACCACGTAGGATGTACGTTCGGATAGTCATCCGAATCAATGGTTCCAAGATGGAGATTTAACTTGCTATCCGATAGAAATTTTGCTATTTCATTCTGTGAAAGTTGAACACCAAATCCTGGACTTCCGTGTAATAGTTTCATTCATAAAGGTAGAAGGTCATTTAAATATAAATCTACTCAAGATTGTTTTAGGTGAAAAAATAGAATAAAAAAGTGGAGTAGTTCACTACTGCTATGATAGTATAGTTGCTTTATTCTATGGTGGTGTCGCCAGAATGTCTATTGGTCCGATAACCTTTGTATCTGTGATTGTGCAGACACTGTTGTTATCTCCGTCTCCACTCTCATCACAATCGTTTTTGTTATTCTCATCGAAGTCGAGTAATATTTTGTTCTCGTCACCTTCTATTATAAATGGATCAGTCACCATGGTATCCGTGATCTCGCAATCCGAATTATTTTCCCCTTGTTGACTCTCGTCACATGAGTTTGTATTATCTTGTTGCGTGTCAATATTTACTTTATTTTTGAATGGGTCATCTGCGAATGCGTTTGTTGCGCTGGTACCTAGTACTGTTCCAATCAATCAGACTATTGACGGAATAAGTACGGTCTTTGAACTTAGATTCATCACTTTCTTACGGTAGTATTAGTTTATATGAACTTGGATGGATCATCTCCTAAAATTATTGTGTACATAGATTCTGCACTATTTTCCATTAAATGACGCTGGACTATGAGACATACAAATGTTAGAAAAAATGAACTGGAAATTAACAACTATCCTTAAAGACAGGTTATCATATGGAGTTTAATTCTATCTGAAAAAAATAATAATAAAAATTGGCTTGCGATACTCTTGTTACTATCTCGAAATTAGACTGTACGGTAAAGGTGAAGATTATAGGCTGAGGTCTGAGATTATACGAAGTAACGAATTAATGCCGCATATCATTTTCTATTCAATTTATTAAATATAAAAGTACCAATCAACAACGCTGCAGATAATGCAAAACCAAGATAAGAGAAAATCCTTTCATAAGGAAAGATAAACGTTGATCCGATAAAAATGGATGATGATATAATACTAATAGGAAGAACATTTGATACATTTCTAGTTTTATTTTCTAATTTCTGATCAGTTAAATATTGCTTTATCATGGGCGCTAGTTCGCTTGAAACTTCTATACCCTTTGCAAATCTATTAACAAATCTCTTAAATTCTTCTACATATGCTTCCTGGATTAATCCTTCTTCTTCGAGTAAACTTACTAGAACACGAACAAATTGAAACTTTACGTCATGATAATGGTAAATACCTTCGAGAATTGAGGCCATCCGCATGTATAGTGCAAGATTTTTGGGCAATCTGAACGGAAATCTACTCAACGTTTTATTTGCCAAGTCTTGAAGAGCTTTTACTTCCATCCTATCCACCTTTTTGCCGTGCAATGATTGTATACTCAATTCGAGTCCCTTTTCCACCAATCTTCTGTCAACAGAAGTCTCAAGTGTACCTAGTTCTATTAACACATCAGTTGTTCTTACTGGATCTTTATCTACAAGTCCCAGATATAGTCTCACCAATTTTCTTCTTGTTTCATCATCAAGTCTGCCAACCATGCCGAAATCATAAAGTATTATTGTCCCGTTGCTAGTTATAGAGATGTTACCGGGATGTGGATCAGCATGAAAAATACTGTGACGAAGTAACATTTTAAAAAACAGTCTATGTATACGATATACTAGTTTTGCCCTATCGATATTATTTTGATTTAAAGACCTTATATCGGTAACTTTAGTTCCAGGTAAGTATTCCATTGTAATTACATGGTGTGAAGTTCTATCAAGATAAACTTTGGGAACAATTACTGATTTATCTTCCTTCAAATTATTCTTGATCTGTATCAAATTTCTTGCTTCTATTCTGTAATCCATTTCTTCATGTACTGTTTCAATGAATTGAGATAGCATCCCTTCTGCTGAAAACCTGAGATTTTCATCAATGAAACGTGTAGCGAAAGGTAACAGTTTTCTTAAAATATAGATATTTTGTCCAATTGTTTCTTCAATATTTGGCCTACTTATCTTTACTACTACATCTTCCTCATTGTGTTTTGCTCTATATACTTGACCTAAACTAGCTCCAGAGATTGCTGAAGGGTTAAAATACTCGAAAATATCTTCTATTGGACCGAGTTCCTTTTCAAGAATTGGTCTAACCTCTGAAAATGGTTCAGGTAAAACATCATCTTGAAGCTTCTCCAGGACATCTAAATAAGGTTGAGGCAAAAGATCTGCTCTTGATGATAACCATTGACCAAGTTTTATGTATGAGGGGCCAAGTGCGATGAAAGTTTTTAGGGCCCTTTCTGCATGCTTTCTGAATTTTTTCTCGTTTACATTTTTGCCTTCTTTTTTCACCCATTCTCTCCTGTCCTTCCTAAGATATACTATGACAGGAATTAGTTTTAGTATCGTCTTGATTATTAGCCAAATTGATGGTTTCTTGAATACAAAAGTAGGTTCTTTTCTATCGGTTTCTATGGCAGAGTCCAATATTTCTTTGCTATCTTCCATCATCAGTATTTTTCACCCCTTTCATATTGAAAATGCAAATTGTAATCTCGTAAGGCTGGGAGAACAATATTATTAATGGGGATACATTAACGTTCAACTTACGTCATTTTTCCCTGCCAATGAGGTAATCAGAAAGAGCAGATAGCATCATAATACCTGGAAAATATTTTGAAGCATCAACCAAAATATGTCCAAAAGGATCATTTCTGGGATCTATTTTATCATAATGAACGCTATAGTAGTTATCATATTCGCGTATATGCAAGTTACCATATCGATACTGATTTATTGATCCTTTTTTCTCTCCAAGAATAGTTGGTTCGTATTCCATAAGGGGCCTTACCGTTTTAGGTACAATGATATTTCCATCGTTGTCAATAAAACTCATAGCAAGCTAACAATAACTTAAGATATAAAAATTACCTTCAATTATTCAGATATTGATAGATAGACAAATTTGTTCACAAATTGGTTTTAATTCAAACTTGGGTGATTCACTAATTCCATAAGAAGACTTTTATAGAATATTATCTATTTTTTTCCCTATGACTGATACAAAGGGTAAGGTTCCAAATATAGTTGCGATTGAGGTTATAAAGAAGAATGGAGTTGATGTTGAAAAATTAAAAGAATTAATAACTAAAGGTGTTGGTGCTGAATTTACTACATATTATTATTATACAATTTTGAGGATGCACTGCACTGGACTTGATGGCGAGGGTATAAAGGAAATAGTCGAAGAAGCAAGGATCGAAGACAGAAATCACTTTGAGGCCATGGTACCAAGGCTGTATGAACTCGGAGGCTCTTTACCAAGAGATATTAGAAAATTTGCTGATCAGGCAGGATGTCCTGATGCGTATCTTCCAAAAAATTGGGAAAATCTAACCTCCATAATAGAGGTATTACT
>DASUMD010000111.1:0-11250 GCA_036277875.1 Nitrososphaeraceae archaeon | reverse complement strand
GTCCCTACATGACCAAGTGAACTTTTGAATTGTCCTGATTGTTACTAATATTGATTGAATAAAGTGTTATATAGTATCACGAGATTTAAGCAGTTAATGGCAGACGATGATGTCATAAATACGGGGTGTTCCCGCTGTTGGGGTGCTATAGATTCGGAAACAAAAAATTGTAAAAGTTGTAACGGTCCCCAGGAAACCTGTGAGTGTAAAATCGTGCCGCACTAAGACAAACATGAGTATAGTTAAGAAAAAATAGCAATATTAAAGGCTACCAAATTTAGTAACCTTAACCTAATTAGTAGGGTAAAGGCATTATTAAAAAAGATTCTAGATATTTGTAATTATTTTTATTATAGTTTGCATTCTTAATCCTTAGACTATGAGCGATGAATCTGAAAGAGAAGAGAAAGAGGAAGAAAGAGAGGAAATCAAGGATGAAACCCATGAGCTAGAAGACGTTGAACAGGACGAGGAAGATGAGAAAGAAAAGGAGGAGGAAGAGAAAGAGGAGTTATGATAAGTGAACACAGCCTTACTTTTCATATTAAATCTCTCCATAAACCGGTTGATTCACCTAGTAGGAAATTCCTCTATTAGAACCTCCTTTTAGAACCGATAGCGTCGATTTACACATGAGAACTGGAACATTCTCCTACAATCGATGTGAGATAAAATTTCAATTAGTAGGAATTTCTACAGTAATAAATCTGAAATATTGTCCATTCTTTGGAAATTATCCGGTAGCAAAGGTTAACATAATTTTTGGTTAGCAATTGTAGGCTGATTGATATCCAAAAAGTTGGAAATTAAGTGGTCAACGGCCGGATCGGAATACGCACAAATGCATTGGTCCAGGCAATTCAAACTCATTTGCACGAACTTAAATATGTTAACCTAAGGAAAGATTTATTAGGTTATCTAACTAACTTAAAGCAAGTTAATTAGATTATGGCTCATTCGAGATTTGTAGTAATCTTTAGCGTTATGATATCTGTCATTATCTTGGGTTTGTCGCTGGTATTGTATAGTAGGGCTTCTGTGACCGAACAGAACTCATCGAAGATTGATACTGTAGGCGGTCATACGCCAGGATATCCTATACTCCAAACGACTGGTGATGTCTTGGATCCGACTTCATTGAACATAAATCCAGAGACAGCAGTTGTTGACCCATCTAAATATTTGAGAGAATTTAACTATGGAACGGTAACAAACTCTTCTAATGGAACTAAGATAAGAGAGTTTACATTGATTGCATCAGACACGCAGACTAAAGAAGTTTCTCCGGGCGTTTTGTATAATGTATGGACGTTTAACGGTACAATACCAGGACCAACTATACGAGCTACAGAAGGGGATACAATCAGGATCACTTTAATTAATAACGGTTCTAAATTCCACTCAATACACTTTCATGGCATACACCCTTCTGAAATGGATGGAGTCTTTGAGGGAATTGCGCCTGGGGGCAAATTCACTTATGAATTTACCGCAGAACCATTTGGAGTATTCCCATACCATTGTCATATGCAGCCACTCGAGGAACACATAACCCATGGACTTTACGGTGCACTGATAATAGATCCCAAGAAACCTCGTGCTAGCGCAGATGAAATGATAATGATCATGAACGGTTATGATACTGATTTTGATACTGAAAATAATTTCTACACGGTTAACGGTATTCCATACTATTACATGCACCATCCAATTCAAATTGACAAAAATAGATTAATTCGAATATATCTATTGAATATGCTCGAATTTGATCCCTTAAACAACTTCCACTTACACGCAAATATGTTTGATTTCTATAAAACAGGAACGAAATTGATACCAGATGAATATACTGATATCGTTACTATGAACCAGGCAGAACGGGGAATATTGGAATTCAGCTATAAATATCCGGGAAAGTATATGTTTCATGCTCACAAGACTGAGTTTGCGGAAAAAGGATGGACAGGGTTGTTTCTAGTGAATGATGAGACATCCCCAGTTAGTATTCAAAATTCGAACCTTACTGCTGCAACAACAAATGCTACAGATCAAATACCATACAATACATCCAATCTTAGTAACGTTACTTCTATTTTACCAGCAGGAGGACTCAAGTAATGGAAAGGGAAGAAAGTAGTAGTAAAAATACTAACCGTTACCCTATTTCAAAAAAGACAATACTGTTTGGTATAGTTCCATTCATTGTTATTGGAGCAATGCTAATTTTGCTCCTTAGTTCTCCAGGTATATTATTTCAATCTCCAATCGAGCCGCTGCCGCAAATTTCTATTGAGAAAGTGGAATTTTCAGACCAATATATAGTGGCCTTTGTCAGGAATACTGGTCCTTCTGAGATTACCATTGCACAAGCTGATGTCAACGATAGGATACACCCTGCGGCTATTGAACCTGAACAAACGCTTAGTAAATTCTCAGATGCCAAGGTAATAATCCCGTTCATATGGAATTCGGGAGAACCTTATAGCATAGGTATAACTACGGATGATGGAACTAGATTTGAAAAAACTATTGATTCAGCAGCTCAGGTGCCACGTCCAACAATTGAACAAGCTTCATCATTTGCTCTAATAGGAACTTATGTTGGAGTTATCCCTGTAATGATGGGTCTTGTGTGGTACCCTTTCATAAGAAGGTTAAGTATTAGCAAGTACAACTTTTTCCTCAGCCTCACTGCAGGACTATTAGTTTTTCTTGGTATTGATGCACTACTCGAAAGTAACGAGATAGCGATGGATAATCTTGCACCTGTCTTTAACTCTCAGATTCTGATTATTATCATCACCATTGTTTCGTTTTTAGCACTCCAGTACGTTTCCCAGAAATTAGTTCAGCGTGCGTCTAAATCCAAATCCGACATAGGATACAATTCGGAAATTGCTAGCCGCTCAACACCTGATTTGGAACTAAAAGATGTTGACTCCTCCTCTGGTTCATCGTTGCAACAGCAGCTACTCATAAGGCCGTTAGCAATATCCATGATGATTTCAATTGGGATCGGTTTACACAATTTTGGGGAAGGCCTCGCAATTGGAGCGGCAGTCTTGTTAGGAGAAATTGCTTTGAGCTCATTTTTGATTTTAGGATTTATGTTGCATAACACTACAGAAGGATTAGCTATCGTTGCACCCATGGCCAAGGCTCGGAGAATTCCTATAAGAAAGTTGATAGTCATGGGTTTGATAGCGGGGGTTCCGACTATCTTAGGAACATGGATTGGAGGATTTTTGTATTCTCCTGTGGCAACGGTAATTTTCCTTTCAATAGGGGCAGGTGCAATATTTCAGGTAGTTTATTCAATTGGCTCTTGGATGCATCACACTAACGGCAGCAAAGGATTGCTCGGCAACCTTTCTATCATTACTGGCTTTGCACTTGGAATGTTACTTATGTATCTTACAGGATTGTTGATATAGATGAGTCTCAAAATAATTAATGTGAAAAACAAGCATTCTAGGGAGGTGTATCTGCGGTAAATAAACTTGAGGAAATTCCGGAGATAAAAAATCACGGCAGATTAGTAGCAATTCGCGAAGCAAACAGCGTAAAGAAGGACGAGAGAACAGATAGAATGGAGGACTATCTTGAAGTAATATATGAATTAGTAGAAGAAAAGGGGTATGCGACCACAGTAGATATTTCCACCTACCTAAACGTTAGTTCTCCCAGTGTGACCAAAATGGTGCAAAGACTTGATGAAAGTGGTTATCTTAACTATGAAAAGTACAGGGGAATTAAGCTAACCGACGAGGGCATCCGTGTTGCGCGCAATATCCGGAATAGACATGGTCTTCTGGCAGAGTTCTTTAAGATAATCGGGGTCGATGAAGAAATCGCCAATAACGATGCTGAGGGTATAGAACATCACTTACATCCTCAGACTATTAAAAAATTGGAAGAATTCGTGAGAGACCTGAAAAAATTATAACCAAAAACGAAACACGTGCCTAAATTAAATACTGGTTTTGTCTAAGCACTGTGAACTTGTATTTCTTTTATCCAAAATGATTAGCAGTGTGTGAGTTTCACATCAAAATGAAAAAAGCATTGAGTAAAAAAGACATTCTAATTATAGGCAATTTCAGTATATGGATTTCTTGAGTCCTCTTTTGGATAGGAAACATTTTTTATTTAGGATGGATAATTCAATATGGTTGAATAAGCAATAATGGCCAATTTAGCTAAATATATGATTATGTTAGGTCTTGTGCTGTCGATGTTTGGTTTGAATTTTATTATAGACTCTGCACCGTCAGCATTCGCACAAGCTACTCAAGGTATAACCATTTCAGCAGGTAATTCAAGCTTCGTGCCTCTAACAAATACTGACGCAAACCAAGTTCGAGTAAATATAGCATATTCTCTTGAAGATGAATCACTAGAAAATGAAATGATAAACGCAGTGATGGCAGTGTTTGCTCCGAACGGTACACTACTACGAACAACATCATTTCCTAGCGGTTTTACTGCTCAGAGTGATGGCGAAGAAACACTTAGGACCGCATTTCGAGATAAGTCGCTGACAAGCGTATCGGCGAATGTTACATTCACAGATTTGTCGAAGACAAAGTCATTATCAAATGTGCTTACTGTCAATCTTGAACTTGAACAGACACCAACTGTAAGTTCACTGCTGGGGACCACACCCTCGTTACAAAATTCCTCTAAATAACATCCAGATTGTTAACAACACGATTTCCGACAAGCTGGGATGAAATCTAATCCTCTTATTTCGGGTAACCTCAAACCTTCTTTTAAAGCCAAAGATTCAACATATATCAATTTTTTGCAAGTTTCCCCAATTAAATTTTCATATATATCCCGAGACGTCCGAACACCTGCAAAATCAATTCTATCGCTTGTACCTATAATTGGTTATATACTATTTTGAGGAATATTAAGTGTAGAAAATGTCTGAGAATTTTGTAAAGGTTGCTGAATCAAAAGAAATAGGACCCTCATCTATGAAAGCAGTTGAAGTAGATGGTGAAAAAGTCTGTATAATTAATGCTGAAGGAAATTATTACGCGATAGGAAATGTCTGCACTCATGTTGGAGGTCCCTTGGACGAGGGAACGCTTGAAGGATATGAAGTTGAATGCCCGTGGCATGGTTCAAAATTCGATGTTAGGAGTGGTGAGCCGACAAAGCCTCCTGCAATGAGAGCAGTTCCAAAGTATGAAGTGAAAATAGAGGGTAATTACATTTTAGTAAGAAAACAAAAATGAAACTGATATGCATGTGATAATTTTTCATTCCTTTTAAATGAACAAAATAAATTATTAGAAGGACCAACATTCAAACCGATAGATCCTATAGTAGAATGCATACCTATCTCTAAGGGACAAGAATTAGTAGCATCTAAAGTTATTTTTTTGCACTAAATTATGATGTGCAACAAATATCTTTATTTTCACATTTACAATTTACTGGCTCTTTTAGACATATTGGGCAAATTATAGCACCACAACCTACGCAGGTATTGTCAGCTTTATTACATGCCCAATGACGACATGTTTTGGTGTTCAATTTTACTTATCTTATTCTTCCGTATAATATAAAATTCATTATATCATTCTTAGCGGACAACTCCAATGCTCACAGAAATGAGAAGCTAAATACCATTTGTTAGAACCCTACTGCATAAAAGGAACAAGGAAATATGAATCCTTCCAAAAATATGTTCATTTAATCAGTGTTAAAAAACTTAGATGAGTGTATCAGATCGCTTATCTATTTGTATGTTCGGATAGGAGATATAAGTATGCATGCTAAAGGATTTTTCATGCTAGTCATAACAACATTAGGAACATCTTTACTAGCGTTTGCAGTTGTCGTTAGCTCTATTGCCTCCGGTTCGACTCAAAAAACTGTAGGAGATGACATGGAACAGACTTACACATTCATTAAAAAATGGGGGGGAGAGGGAACTGCAGATGGCAAGTTCTTGCGTCCTCATGACTTAGATTTTAGTCCTGATGAAAGGATTCTCTATGTTGTTGACAGGGATGGTAATAGAATCCAGACTTTCGACAAGAACGGCACATTCCTCTTTGCTTGGGGTAAATTAGGAAAGGGTATTGATCAATTTCACGTCCCGTACGGAATAGATGTTGATATTGAAGGTAACGTATGGGTTGCTGACAGAGCAAATGATAGAGTGCAAAAATTCGACAGTAAGGGTAAATTTATCTTAAAATTTGGTAACAAAGACCCTGAACCGAGTAGTGAGCCTGGAAAATTTGATAATCCACGAGATGTTGCTGTAGATAGAGATTTGAAACATGTATATGTTGCAGATTCTAAAAACAATCGTATCCAAAAATTTGATTTAAACGGAAGTTTTATTGAAACAATAGGTAAATTAGGTAACATGCTCGGTGAATTCAATCTTCCGACGACAATCGTTATAGATTCAAAGGGCAATTTCATAGTAAATGAAAGGGGAAACGAACGTATCCAAAAATTTGATAGCAATTGGAATGCTGTCTTGATGTGGGGCTCAAAATGCAGTGGAAATTCTGAGTTTTGTCACATAGAACATATTGCTGTTGATAAGTATGACAATGTGTATGTAACTGATCCGCAATCTGATCCTGGCTGTAGTCAACAACCTCGAGTTCTAAAATTTGACACTCAAGGTAATTTCATTACAAAATGGGGTTCTTATTGAGAAGGCGATGGAGAATTCGTAGATCCAGAACACCTGGCAATAGACTCTGAAGGACTTGTATATGTATCCGATAGAAAGAATGATAATATCCAAGTTTTTGAACCAATAATAGACTGATAATAAAATAAAAGATTAAAACTAGTTAGTAGAACATGATTATTTACGAGCCTCCCAATTGAATCCGAATTGTTAACAGAATGATTTCATTGCACACTCATCCATAAAATATTGCAAAATAAATTTCATAATTTTCATTACAAAATAATATAACATATGAAATATGTCCAGCTTGGATATGATTCTTAGTTATATGATGCTCAGATATAGTCACGTAAACCTAAAACACATACAATCCTTCAACGGATAAAATAAAAAGGGAGACTAAGCAATTCCTATCTATGAATGAGTTTAACCAAAAAGCTATTGCAACGTGGTCTTCAGGAGATTACCGTAGTATAGCAACATTCATTCCGCCTATATCAGCACATCTAGTACGATTAGTAAATATAAGTCCCAATAAATCGGTCCTAGATGTGGCCTGCGGAAATGGAAATACCGCCATCACGGCCCGCAGAATGGGCGCAAGAGTCACGGGCCTGGATTTGACATCTGAACTTTTGGATCGGGCTGTTGAAGAAGAAACGATGGCAGAAATAGATGGTATAGAGTGGAAGCAAGGAGACGCTGAGGACCTTCCTTTTGAAGATGAGTCATTTGATATCGTTCTTTCAACTTTTGGGCATATGTTCGCACCTCATCCAGAACTAGCAATTAAAGAAATTCTAAGAGTTACGAAGAAAGGTGGATCTATTGGGTTTGCAACTTGGCCTCCAGAACTTTCTGTGGGAAGCATGTTTCGCACGATAGGCAAATACACATCAACTTCAGTTCCGAATCCCCCACCTTCTCCAATGGAGTGGGGAATTCCAGATGTAGTCCGAAAGCGTCTGAGCGGAATCAACGAAATTTATTTTGAACGAGGCACTGTTAATGTCCCCATATTAAGCCCAAATCATTATTGGATTCATTTTAGTACAAAATACGGTCCTTTGATACAGGCAATCCGAGTAGTCAAAGAACAAGGCGAAGAAAAGGTCGAACTCTTGCGAAAAGATTTTCTGAATGCCATTAAGCCTTATATTTACGAAAACGAGTTAAGAGTAGGATACCTTCTTACGATTGGGATAAAAGCATAGCCTCCCAACTTATTGGTGATGATGAAAAATCAAATTCGCCTCGACAGACCGGCTAAGTATTCGGGCTCATATGCTCATATACTTGTTTAGAAAATAATATAGACAATCAGGTGGTTCAGGTTGGCGGTATGGTTCCAACAATTTAAATCGCAAGATTCCTAGTACGAAAAACACCAGCTTTATGTGTTTCTTCAACATATACTTTGCATGGGATCTAGCAATAACCAGAAAGTGGCTGTAGTAACAGGCAGCTCAAGTGGTATTGGATTCGAAACATCTCTTTTGTTAGCAAGGAATCAGTTTGTAACTTATGCTACTATGAGAAATTTGAATAAGAGTGATGAACTGCTGAAAATAGCAGCTAAGGAAATCATCCCATTGAAGGTGATTCAATTAGATGTAAATGATGACAATTCAGTAAATAGTGCCATTGACATCATTGTTAAGGAGAATGGCAGGATAGACGTTCTAGTCAATAATGCGGGTTATGATCTATTTGGCTCACTCGAAGAGTTGACGATTGATGAGATAAAGGGACAGTTTGAAACAAATTTCTTTGGAGTGATTAGAGCATGTAAAGCAGTGATACCAACAATGAGGAAGCAGGGAAGTGGTACAATCATAAACATAAGTTCTCTTGGTGGAAGAATAGGATTAGTGCCATTTCTTACTGCATACCACGCAAGTAAGTTTGCTGTGGAGGGATTTACAGAATCCTTAAGACAAGAACTCGCTCAATTTAATATTGATGTCATTCTAATTGAGCCAGGGGCAATCAGAAGCAATTTTATTGACAATAGCAAGACTGGAAAAAATTATAATCCAGAGAATTCACCGTACGCAAGCACCATACAGAAGGTATTTGAAGGCTTCCAATCGATCATGGCAGAATCATCTCACCCAAGAGATGTAGCTGAAGTGATTCTAAAAGTTGTCAATACATCCAATCCAAATGTGAGATATTCTGTGGGAAAAGACGCGGAAAATGTCCTAAAAATTCGAACAGAATTATCTGATAAAGAATTGGAAAAATGGGTACGCGAGAGCTATATGGATAAGAAGGGATTCATACGCGAATGATCTGTAAGTACACTAATAGAAATAAGTAGAAAGGAGATAGAAATTGATTAGAATTTTAATTTCGATGATTTTAGTAACAACATTTTCGTTATTGTCTGCGCCGTGCCTTGCCTCTAGTGAGATTAAGGATGAGATTAAGGTGACTCCTCCTCTGAATTGGGAACCAAGTCCTACCAATAATTCGACTACGATGATATGGTTTCAGAATTCTACGAAAAGCATCTTTGCAATAATTAAGGCTCCTGACAATTTGGTATTTCCTTTATTCCTTGTTGGTCCTTTTATGACCGAATATTTAAAACATAAAGGAATACTAGAATCTGCTGATCAGTTAACCTTTGGTCAAAGTAATCACGGATATAGATATTTGCTTAATCTTTCTTCTCCTTCAAAACTCTTGAATTCTTCCTCGGGCATAATACCAGAAAATGAATTTTTACGTGAGATACCTCAAGGTTATGATGTTCCTTTTAAGGGGATGTTGATTCTAACTCAGAAGCAAAATGAGTTATATGCAATAATATTTCTGAGTCCAAAGGAGAAATTTGATTCTATATTAAATGAGATCCAGCCAACACTTGATTCAATTCAATTAACAGGTTATACGGCCACGCCTAATTGAACACCACTTAACTCTTAAATTTACAAACTGATTACTATTCTATCTATATATTAGGAAAATCACAATCTAAATTACAAATGAGCTACAACAGAGACAGGGGTTACGGCCGTGGTAGGAAAATCAGTTATAATAGCCATGCCAGCAGGAATTTAAAGAGACGTAGTCCACTTACAAAACCCGTTGAGCTTGATAAGATATATGAGGTGGATATTACCGAAATTACTGGAAAAGGTGATGGCATCGCTAGAGTGCAAGGATTTATAGTATTTATTGAAAATGGAAAAGTTGGGAACAAGATTCGGGTAAAGGTTACTGAAGTAGCAGACAGATTTGCTAAAGCAACAATTAAGGTCTAACTAACATAACTCTGCATGTCAGAATAAAGAGCTAAATTCTAGTTAGTAGAACCCTACTACATGCAAGACTTGATTCCGAATGAGCTCTGATAAATTATACTTATGCAGAGAAAGAGAAAACTTTAAAGTTTTGATCCTCTAATACTAAGAACCTCTTTTTATTTTCTTTAAGGTGAGTTGAGCTTAAGACATTATCTGTCTATAGTCGGGTAACTTTAGTTGAAGTATCAGACTCCGATATCATATTTGGCATGTTCTACTATGTTATATCATTCCTCAAATAACAAGGTAAATCTATCTGTCAATTTTTCTACCCCTTCATAAAGAATAATTCTTTCTACAATAGTCCAGCTTCATGCAATTCGTCCAATAATGGTATTAACGCATCACGCAATTCTTTTTCTCCAAGTGTTAAGTCTTTATTTATTCTGAGGCCAATTGAAAGCATCTCCCTGTCCTCTCTTGAGGTAAATATCGCATTTCCATTTATCTCAAATTGATTACCATTTTGTAGTAACCATTGATTCCATGCTTTGACTCGTTGAAGACTTTGTTCCAGGGCTACAATAGCATAATCTAAGTCTATTCCTTCTTCTTTATCAAGTAAGTTTAATTTTACCATGGGAAGGAGAATATTTCCCCCTTGTACACTTTGGTGCGACTGGTTAAGTTTTTCAATAATTTCATCTTCATTCTCTTTGGTTTCTTCCAGATCGTAATCAGGAAAGAAATATCCTGCCAGATTTCTGTTCCAATCATATATCTTGTAAATTGTGTCCTCGTATTCCATTTTCCATTTTGATTTCTTATTTCTATTCCGTAACATCCAGGATTCAGTTATTCAATACAATATATCTAAGTTAGTATCTCGTACTTGGACTATCATGGTAGTCTGAGGAAACTCCATAAAGTTATTCCATGCATCCAACCCATTCATCCCATTTAAATCCATTTATGAAAAGTTAAATTCCTCAGTTACCATTCTGCAGTATCTTTTTGACCAACAGTTCTGGTAGGCTTGATTTTTACTAATACTTCTCCTTCTCCACTATTTCGCCTACCGTATGCTTCTGACTTATCATCACCCATATATCTTGCTGCAATAATCTTGGCCCATTTGTAAATCTCGCTTGATTCATTTCTTTCTATTTTAGCTATACCGTCTATAATAACAAATGAGAAAAGGGGGGTCTGATCATCAACACACAAACGGACTCGATTGTCTCGTCTAATATTTTTCGCCTTTACTGATTCACCGCCGGTATTAAAAATAATATTATTTTGCTTGTCCACTGTATACCATAT
>DASUMD010000110.1:0-7147 GCA_036277875.1 Nitrososphaeraceae archaeon | reverse complement strand
CTTGGTATTAATCCAGTTGTAAAACAAGTAGATACGTTAGCTGCAGAATGGCCTGCAAAGACAAATTATCTGTATTTAACTTATGGAGGAGATAAAGATGATATTGTTTTTAGGAAAGAGAAAAATTCTGTAATGGTACTTGGGGCAGGACCATACAGAATCGGCAGTAGTGTAGAATTTGATTGGGGTACGGTCAACATGGTTTGGGGCCTAAAAAATAATGGCATAAAATCAGTATCAGTTATTAATTGCAATCCTGAAACGGTTTCTACTGACTATGATATCTCGGACAGACTATATTTTGAGGAATTATCATTAGAACGAATTCTGGATATATATGAAAAGGAGCGTCCGAAGGGAATAGTCACATGTGTTGGAGGGCAGACGGCAAACAATCTTGTACCTAAATTAGGAGAACTAAATGTACGTATTATTGGTACTGATAGTATCCATACTGACATGGCAGAAAACAGAGAAAAGTTCAGTAGATTGCTAGATTCATTGAATATAAAGCAGCCCCCTTGGAATAAGTTTACGGACTTGAATGGAGCAAAAACATTTTCTCAAAATGTAGGATTCCCTGTTTTAGTAAGGCCATCATACGTGTTAAGTGGGGCGGCCATGAAAGTAATATGGAATGACGAACAATTAGAGCGATACATTAACGAGGCTGCGCAAGTAAGCCCCGAGTATCCAATTGTGATCAGCAAATTCTTTCAGGATTCAGCCGAGGTTGAAGTAGACGCAGTATGTAATGGAAAGGATGTCATCATAGGCGCACTAATTGAGCATATTGATAATGCAGGTATTCATTCAGGAGATGCTATGATGTGTATACCTCCATGGAGATTGAACAGACAAACAATGAATACAATAGTAGATTATTCAAATATGATAGCTAGAAAATTGGAAGTGAAAGGTCCGCTTAATATCCAGTACTTGGTCAAGGACGATGAGGTATATGTGATAGAGGCAAATGTCAGAGCATCAAGGACTACCCCCTTTGTGTCAAAAATAGTTGGAATTAATTTGATTTCGTTAGCCGCCAAGGCGATTACTAATGGTAGTTTACCGGAGGGTCTTAATGAACCTTGGTTAAAAATCAGTGGCTTTGGAATAAAGGTCCCACAGTTTTCATTTATGCAATTGGAAGGTTCAGACATAGTTTTGGGAGTTGAAATGCAGTCAACAGGAGAAGTTGCTTGCCATGGTAACAGTTTTCATGATGCCTTGTCAAAAGCCTATGAAGCGGCTGGATATAATTTACCACTGTCAGGATCGGCGTTGATAACAATTGGAGGGCAAAAAAACAAAGAAAAAATGCTTTCTCCGATCTCGCTCATAAACTCTATGAAATTTAATATTCTGGCAACAGAACATACAGCTGAATTTATCAAGAACAACATCACTACAAATGTGCAGGAAGTACACAAGATTAGCGAGCCTATAAGAAAGCCAAATATTGCGGATCTCCTATATGACAAAAAAATAGATTTCATAATAAATATTCCATCTACATTTACCATTGAAAAGTACGTAGGTATGCTGGATGATGAATATCAAATCAGAAGAAAAGCTGTTGAAATGGGAATCCCAGTACTTACCACAGTAGAGTCAGCAATCTCATTCATACATTGTTTAGAGTGGAGAAATAATAATAAACCGTCAATAAAACCATTATCCAAATATCATATTAACTAAAATTCAGGAGTTAAAGACTTCACTTAAGAGATTTTCATTACCAATAATAGTTCCATCAATTGATAAAATCAGACATCTATCTATACTTTCCTTTCTTAGTATTTTTTTCAAAATAGGCGAATTAGTTTTCCTATTTTTTACTCTGCCGTTACCATAAATATATTTATTAAATGAAGGTAACAATATAAGATCCAATGAACCCTTTGTACTTGGAAATATAGATTCCTTTTTTACTTTTAAGAAAATCCAGATTTTTTGTCCATTCAAAACACTGTTTTCTCTGAAAAACCTCGGATGAATGTGTCCCATAACAATTTTATTAATATTGGACCTAAGCTCTGACGGAAACGTATGTCCGTGTGTTAGGAGAATATCACCTATTACCATCCCTTTAACTCCAATCAGATGTACTTTCTCTGGTGTAATCAATCCTATCCTCGAATCATGATTTCCTGGAATCAAATAGACTTCACAGATTTCAGACAACGAATGTAAAAAATTAGGGATCAAATTCCAATCTTCCTTTTCTACTTTATAGATATTGTTTTTTATGTCGCCGAGTAATACAATAGAAGTTACTTTGTTTGAAATAACAATATCACTCAACTCTTTTTCAATTTCTTTTACAATATGATACCAATCAATAGCAATATCAGTATTTTGTAACCAATACGTTTTACCAATATGCAAGTCACTGATTACCAGCACTCTACTTGTTTTATTAGCATTAAATACATCAATCAATAAAGCTGGTTTGTTCTCAACTATATTGATTTGACTCATGATATCTTAAAGTTCTATCGCATATTAAAAACATTAGATTCTTTCAAAAATAAGACAAAATTTTTCACACATTGCGATCATATAGGAAGACAGAGTTTAGAAATAATTATCATCGAATAGAAAAACACCATAAGAGTTAAGACCCTCTATTCGTGAACAATATCATGAATTTTAATTTGCTGGTAACTACCTTTAGATACAGAGAAGGTGATGCTTTTGATGAAGTATTGCAACTGCTAGACGTTCTAGGCGATAAAGATCCTTCAATTGAGATTTCGCCTGTTTCGGGAATTATACTTGTTGATACTTGTCTTGATCCCTTTCAAGTTGTGGAAAATTGTAGGGAAATGGTTAGAAATGAACCATGGAAATTCAGATATGTTCTCAGAATCATACCATTAGAAAAGAATTGTAAGGCAGAATTAACCGAGATCCATAGTGTTGTCAATCAGCTTTGTAGAAAAATGGACGAACATGAAACCTTCATGATAATGATAGAAAAAAGACATTCTAAATTACATTCTAATGACATTATTTCTACCGTGGCAAGCAAACTTGATATGAAGGTAAATTTAGATGATCCAAATTGGATAATACTAGTCCAAATAGTAAATAGAGTTGCGGGTATTTCGATTCTCAGACCCAATCAAATATTTAGCTCTGTAAAGGAAAAAATATCTTTGCAGTAATATAAAAAAATCATCAGCGAATATTGCAATGTAATTTGAACAACTGAATATATGATGTCAGGATTTTGAATACACCCCAGTTGGTATTTCATTGTATGCTTGTCTATGCAATATCCCTATTTCGCGATATACTAATCTAATCATGTTACCATGAAATAGGCAATTTTGTATCCCATAGTGAGGGATAGTTTATTTTTTATTTTATTGGATTCTTGACTCTCTCATAGGGGATTGGAGAAGTTCTCCGATTTCGTTATGCATCTTTAAGAGGTTCAATCCTTTTTCGGTCGTTTTGTAGGTTTGTGAACCTTCTAAATATTCCAGTAAATTATTTTCAATAAGTACAGATAGATATTCTCTTAATTGAGAGTAGCTTAGAAAAGCTTTGTACATAATTTTTGTTTTCGTTGCACTACCATTTGCTGCTTCTAGTATCATTGACACTATTTCTGTTCTACTTCTGTATTTCATATTTAATATGATGATAATTTTACTATTTTAACATGTTGGCACAATGAACTAGAAGAAAACGAGATTCAACCTAACTCTAGTTGAGATTCAAATTGTTAACCATCTAGTGCTATTAACTTACTTCGTGTCTGTGCCCAGCATAGTTTTTCTACATGGAGTAAGGAGGGACATTTCATCTAGTGCAGCAATTCGGGTAATTTGCAAATTAAACTCATGGATAAATGCTTGATTCTTGGACTTATTGTGCTTGTTGTTGACAATTGACAGTGTATATTGAACAGATTTTGGTATTTCCACGGTAACATAACCATCATGCTGTGATTTACCAATGTAGGCATATAAGTAAGCATTACAAGTTATCCTACTATGAAACAAGCGCTGCTTTCTCAATTAGAATTTTCAAAAAGTCCTTATTATTAAAATTGCTATGTCTAAACTTCATTCTTTTACACATGTAGAGCATCTTTTCTCTTGATGCATTCAATAGCCAGGTGTTTTGTCTAACAAACATTTTCCGCAAATAACGTATCGAATATACTATGAGACGTTTATTTTCGGAAAGTAAAATGAAACAACCCGAACCATTATTTTTTATCCCTCCGATATTGATCGCCTTATCAACCTGATTATTACAAATTAATCTCAATAACAGTTCCATCTCCAACCTCTTAGCAATTTTGATTTTTCTCATGTTTGATTCTAAAATAATTTTAATTACCTCAAAGATATGTCCTTTACCAAAAATATATTTTGGATTAATGCCCTGAATCATAACCTCCGGGAACATTTTTCTAAATGATTCAATCGTAGTTCCTATGTCAGTTACATGCAGGGTATCCGTACTGATAATTGCTACAAAAACTGAATTAATTTCATATAAGGGAATGTTACTAATGATTTTGGTCTTTTCTTTCATGTCAGATTACGTGTATTAAATATTTAATAGACTTAACCACCATGAATTAGATTCGCAATAGTTACGATATCTCCAGATTTAATTTTTTGATCAGCGGATATTGATAAATCTACACCATTAATCAAAATTAGGAGGTTTTCTTTATCAATATGTTTAGAATTAGTAACGTTTTGATAAAGTATGGAAAATATATTTGATAACATGATCTCCTTTTCATGAATTATTATACTTTCTTTACCGCAATATTTCTTTATTGACCCTAGTAGTCGTAATGTAATCAATTTCCCACTGAGAACTTGATGTTATGTCTCCTCAACTTCCTGTTCAATTTTCTTATTTTGTTCTTTTGATTGTTTGTTGATATATGAAGCAATATAGCCAGCTATTTGATTTCGCAATTCTTTTGATCTAACCTTTGCAATTTCGTCTATTGTTTTCTTATTTTGCTGAAAATCAACTTTAAATTTGTCTGGATATCGGTTTAAGAGCTCTGTCGAAAGTTTTTTAACTCTATTCAATATGTCAGACTATTCATATAGGCTATTTTATACCTTCCTTATTAAAGAAATCATATTGAGGTTCTAATCAAAAAATAAAATAGAGTTCCTTTCAAGTTTTTCTGCAACATTTTTTGGTGACAAACAAAGAACTTCCGACATACTTCTTACGACACTCATGAGGACCGAAGTTGGCAGTGTAATTACATTCTTAAAGCATGATGGATATCTTACTGGCCCATCAGTTTCAATTAGTAACTTCCCTTGATCTGTTAACTTGAGCAAACCCTGTTTTTTCTTGGAATAAATTAAAGATGGACCGAATGAAACATATAAACCCATATCAAGAGCTTTTTCTAATTGCTGTGGAGATCCATCAAACCAGTGAAGGCATACTTTTTTTAGATGATATGTAGACAATAAATTCAGAATTTCATCAAGTGATTGCCTAGAATGTACTGAAATGGGTTTATCATACGTTTCTGCAATAGTTAACATCTTAGTGAATACCTGGTCTTGCAAGACCTTGGTATTTTTATCCTGATTGTAGTAAGTCGGATCTAGTCCAATTTCACCGATCCCATTAATGTTATGGATATTGGAGCTAACCATTTCTTCGAACTGTGAAGTGTTCTCATCTGCATATTGGGGATGGATTCCTAGAAAGTTATATACAATATTATGGACGTCCTTTTCCCCAAAAAGTCTTAATGCCTTTAATGAAGTCGAAGTGTTTACTGCTACTGAACATGCCTTTATACTCATTCCTTTCAAAGTTACAAGTATTGAAGGCAAAAAATTATCATATTCAGTATTGGTAAGATGAATATGAGAATCGTATAACACAGGATTCAATTTTTAATTGTCCTTACATAATATTATTAATTAATCACAGTACCTGAATCAAAAAAGCCTATCGTGTAACTAGTTCTATCCTTCTTTTGTCTTTTGATACCCAACTTACTCTCACCAATCCAAAAATTTCTAAATCGAGTAACGTTTTGTTAAGATCAGCTACTGTTATTTGTACTCCTTCTTTTTCTAAATTGCTTAATAGCTCATTGTCTGACAAATTTCCTACTTCCTTTATTTTTTCTAATATAATATTTCTTAGCGGATATTTCAAATGTCTTCACCAAATTTAGAATATATAACTTTAGTTACTTGATCTAATTACATATTATAAATACTCTTCTAACTGATTTAAGTTTTAAAATCATGATGAACAAATAGAAATGTATTTTCGTTCTTAGTGAAAGTAGGTTGCAATCTGTTGACGGACTCTAACTTCCATGAGTTTAAGCAAAGATATGATTAACAATATAGAAAAAATAATCAATCGGGCAAACCATTCGTATTTTGATTTGATTTAATTATCCAGTGACTTCAGTGTAAATACAAATCTTGATCCCTCAAATTCGGTTACCCCTTGTCTCTCCCAGTTCACTTCATAACTATGAGTAATCTGTTTGCCTATTATGCTAATCTTTCTAGGAAGGTCCGAAAAAAGACTCTCTACTTTTTCTAGATTTTTTGTCATTAGAACTGATCTTCGTCTCTTCATTAGATATTTTACTGCAACATTCTTGTGGAGGTGCCCGAATTCCTGAATTTTTTCCCTCCCGTTGTCGATGATAAATTCACGCTTAGTCAATGTGCGCATTAACTTTAATTTACTTAAAAAGAGTCATTGTCAATTCTATTATAACAACATGGGTTAATTTGATCGCATCTAAATTCCATAATACAAATTATAACATTTTGTAAATTTTCGTACATAAAGTAGCTTTTTGAATATGTAAGAAAGGTTTATTACTTTTACAACACATATAAGATACATGTATTCTCAAACTTTTTCTGTACCTCATGCAGTAAGAGAGGTTATTGGTTCTAATACGTTATTTTTTCAGGCTTTAAGTACGGGTATAGCAAATTATACGGCATTAGCGCAAAAAATCAAGCCAGAGGTAGAAAAGCTAACAAAGTCTGAAGTAAATGTTAATACCCTTGTGGTAGCCATAAAACGATTTGCAGATTCACTGGATGGGACTGACTATGAGTTTCATCCAATTTTTGACGGAGTCAGAATG
>DASUMD010000109.1:0-2624 GCA_036277875.1 Nitrososphaeraceae archaeon | reverse complement strand
TACTTACGTCCATCGCGTGGCGAAATGCCTGGAAATATCAAGCGCGTTCTTACAGACATTGGTTCTGGGATTCTGGTGTAATTACAGCGAACATGATTGCCACAGCTATGTCATTTGGTTTGGATACTAAATTGATTACTGGATTTGTAGATAAAGTTGTAAATGAAATGTTATGTCTTGAAGAAAAAAAGGAAGCTTCAATAGTTTTGGCACCAATTGGGATTGGGTTGTCCCAGGAAGAACCTAAGCAAATTGAATATCCTTCTAGATTTGTTCCAGATATCGTTCCAATATCAGAGGGGAAAGAAGTTGATTATTATCAGATTTGGAAGTTACATAATTCATCATCATTAAATTCAAGTGATGAAGTGCGCGAGTGGACTCATTCTATAGCTAGGATGCAAGAAATTAGAGAAACAGAAGACGTTAATGTGAAGATACAGTCAAAACCGATAGATCCTAGATCGATCATTTCACAATCGCTATCTGATGTCATACTTTTAAGGGGATCCACCAGAAAATTTTCAAGAGAGTCAATTACATTTACACAGCTCTCAAACATACTTTCTAGTTTGACGATACCTACTCATTCCGACTTTGGTGATAAAAAATCAATGATAGACATCTATTTTATTGCCAATGATGTGACTAACATGCAAAAGGGAGCGTATTTTTTTAATCAAAAGGATAATTCAATTGATCTCTTGAAAGCTAACGTTCAGAGAGATGTATCAGGATATTTGTGTCTAGAACAATCTTTATTCAGTGATGCAAGTGTAGTATTTTATATTATGACAAACCTTGGGTTAATAGTGGATATATTAGGAAACAGAGGATATAGATCATGCCAATTTGAATCAGGTATCACAGCTGGGAGGATTTATCTATCTGCTTATAATCAAAAAATTGGAGCTTCAGGGTCCACTTTTTATGATGATGCTGTATCTGAGTTTTTCTCCCCTCATGCAAAGGATAAGGATGTCATGATCGCCGTTGGTATAGGCATTCCAGATTATAGGTCAAAACCCGGGAGAATTCTTGCTGGCAAGTTCTCCAGAGATGACCTTTTATCATGAGTCAATCCTAATAATTTTTAACCAAAGAAATGTGTACCATTAATCTCTAAATTTATGATATGAATTTATTTGCATGAAAACCGTATGGTCGGCATGATTAGAATTATAACGATGATAGTGGATAGAAATGCATAGTATAATAGAAAAGAACCCCAGGTGTGATTGGGCCAAAGAGCAGATTGAGATAGACTATCATGACAATGAGTGGGGAGTTCCGCTACACAATGATAGGAAATTATTTGAATTTCTAGTACTTGAGGCAATGCAGGCAGGTCTAAGCTGGCGTATTATTCTCAATAAGCGTCAAGAGTTTCGAAAGGCATTTGATAATTTCCAAGTGGAAAAAATCGCTAATTATAATATTGTGAAAATTAATGAACTTTGTTCCAACCCACTTATTATTAGAAATAAAAAAAAGATAGAGGCGACAATTATTAATGCTAATGCATTTGTTAGGATCCAAAAAGAATTTGGCAGTTTTGATACCTATATATGGAACTTTGTAAGATACAAACCTATACAAAATTCATGGAAGACCTACAAAGATGTTCCTTCTACGTCGCAAGAATCTGATCTGATTTGTAAAGATCTTAGAAATAGAGGATTCAGATTTGTGGGATCGAAGATATGTTATTCAATGATGCAAGCAATAGGAATGGTTAATGATCACACAATAAGTTGTTTTAGATATATGGAATTAAGAAAAAAATAGATTTTTTCTTGACATAATGTGTATTTAATCCTAGCGTACAACCCCACAAATTGAATTTTGGGTTATTCCTGAATAAGTAGATATAATGAATTAATTTAACATCATGCAATTGAAAGACGTCATCCTCTCTATCCAAAATACAGAGATTGAGACACTGGGCAATTTCAAGGAATTGTTTGAATCCGACGGGTATAAGATCGAGACTATAAACGTTAAAAAAGACAAAATTCCCCAAGAACCTGATAAATATGCAGGAATAGTCATTTTGGGAGGATATATGTCTGTATATGAAACCTTACCCTATCTGAATGAAGAACAAGATTTGATTAGAAATGCCAATCGTCTTCAAGTTCCTCTACTTGGAATCTGTCTAGGCTCGCAATTAATTGCCCAAGCATTAGGTGGTAAAGTGCATAAAGGAGAGCAGAAAGAGATTGGATGGTTCGACGTAATAATAAATAATGAAGGAAAGAATGATATCTTCAAAGGGATAGCTAATGAGAATATAAAAGTCTTCCAATGGCATGGAGATACGTTTAAACTTCCAAATTCAGCGATACTTTTGGCCTCCTCCAATTTGTATCCACAAGCATTTAGACTTGGTCACTCCATTGGAATTTTGTTTCATCTTGAAGTAACGTCCCAACTGATTCATAATTGGACACAAAATTATGGAAGTGAGATGAAGGAAGTTGGTATAAGTGCAGATGCTATTTTAGATGGCAAAAGTTCTGAATTTGAAAGTCTGGCCAATAGCTGTAAGGTTGTGTACGCAAATTTCTCCAAAATGATAGCTGCCTATAGAGGTGGAAAAAGGAATTCTGTGATGAATTGAT
>DASUMD010000108.1:0-2930 GCA_036277875.1 Nitrososphaeraceae archaeon | reverse complement strand
TAACGTTCTGGATGACGAAGGTTTCATAAAAAGGGTAAAAGTAAGAATATCTGTAAATTTCAATGAAGAACAGATAGAGGAAGATACTCTAGATCTTGTATTAAAACATGAAATAGGACATGTTCTTGGACTAGGGCATTCAAACTTTCATGATCTAATGAACCCAATAGTCAACTATCAAAATAAGATCATTACCAAATGTGAGATTGATGCAGTACATCTAGCAAACAACTGGAAATTAGTAGAAAACCTACAACAGCCAAAATTGCCAAAACTACCATTTGAAAAAACTGTTGTTTGTGGTTCGGAAGAATTGTAACCAATCCCTAATCCTTGAACGAAACTAACCAAATCATTTTTCATAAAATTCAAGCCTGAGTTACAGCGGTCATATCCACAGTTTGAATCATTGTAAGCAATATTGGGATAAAAAAGAATATTTGTTAGATGTATAAATAATAAGATAATATTTGCTTAATAGGTTCAGAGAAAAAATAATTCCTATTACAACACTAATAGGTAATAATTTCGGTTCGCTTGGTTTATCTCCAACCTTCTGGAGTATGATTGGATTTGGCTTTGCAATCCTATCAAGCATATTCTTTGGTCTTACAAATTTTTTGAACCAACAAGGCATCGAGTTTCCCTCACAAATATTTGCAAGTATCCTTCTCTTGATTTCTGGTTTTTTTGATATTGTAGATGGAAGTGTAGCTCGCGTAATGAAGAAATCTACCACCAAAGGTGCATTTCTGGATTCTAATTTTGACAAAGTTTCTGAGGCTCTAATTTTCATAGGGATAGCAATCGGTGGTTTATCGAATCCGATTTTAGCTATGATTGCTTTATCGACTTCTATCTTAGTTAGTTATCTCCGAGCCAAAGCGGAGTCACTTGGTATAGATCTAAAAGGTGTAGGGATAGGGGAAAGAGCAGAAAGATTGCTAATCTTATCAATTTGCGGCTTTATTCCAATTTCAGAATCAATTCAATGGGGAGTTATAATTATTATCTTGATCTCAGGTTTCTCTTTTCTTCAGAGATTTAGGTATGTTCTAAAAAGGATATAACGCTATAAAATATCTTATCCGAGCCTTCCTGTCCTTCTACGTTCCATTTCTGATCTTACTTTTACTATTCCTCTATGCACAGCACAGGAAACACAATAAAATTTGACATCCGTAACCGGTGCAATATATGCTCCTTGCGCTCTTAATTCTTTTGCCAAAGTCGGTTCTACTAATGTAATTCTGCCAGTAACTTTTTTTGCCTTATCTCTTGGTACCATGGCCCCGCACTGGCTACAATGAACTGTTCCTGAACTTCCTTTCCCACCTTTTGTTCGTCCTCTGCTTGTCCTTTTCTTCGGCATTATACAATTACTATCTCTTCTTCTTTTAAATCTTCTGATGCTGCTTATGTCAACATTTATCAAAGCAATAGATTTAGTGATGATATTCAGCAATGAAGGCTGCTATACTATCCAACATAGTCGTAGACGAGATTGTGTCGAGAGATCTAGAGTCAAGTAAGAGCTTAGGTGGACCTGCAGCTTATTGTGGCGTAACTGCAAGGAAATTTGGATTTGATACAACGCTCTTTACTCATTTTGGAAAAGATCTTGACCCACAATATCTTGATTATCTGAAAAATCAGGGAATTTCATTTAATGGTCCCCATTACTCGAATCTTCCAACAACTAGATTTGTATTGAAGAATTTTGAAACTGATCGTGAATTAACTCTCGAGTCAAAATGTGTCGCATTAAATATAGAAGAAATAAAAAATGTAAAAGCAAATTGCTGGATAATTAGTCCAGTTTTTGATGAAGTACCTCTGGATATATTGCAGTATTTATCTTCAACAAAAATGGAAGGAAATCAGTTTGTAATGTTGGACCCACAGGGTTACACAAGAGCTGTTGACCAAGAAGGGAGAGTATCTATAAGAAAAAAAATGGATATTCCCATCCGTAAAGTAAATGGAATAAAGCTAGATAGCCAGGAAATCTCCTGCTTTACAAACGGTCTTCAAGGTATGGAAGGGATGAAAAAAATTCGCTCCCATTATGAAATCGATTATGTACTGCACACACAGGATCAGATTATTCATCTTCTTGAAAAGGAAAGACACTATTGGTTAAACGTACCTAAATTCGATACGCCTGATTCAACAGGACTAGGTGATATTATCACCTCTTCTTTTGCATGCACTATTGTTAAAGAAAAAGATTCTATTTGGGCATTTTGTTTTGCAGTGGGGGCGTTAATTGCGGCAATCCAAACAAGTGAGATTGGAATTAAAAAAATACCCTCCAAATCCGCAATAGAAGAAAACGCTTCATATTATTACAATACAATGAATTTTGAAATAATTTAGACATGTCATAAATCAGGTTTAAATTTGAGTGTCTGTTGACTTTTAATAGTTACAATGAAAGTGGCTATCTCAAGTATAAGCTCCAGGGACGATAGTCTAATAAGCAAAATCAAGAAAATTTTAGACGATGAAAATATTTATTCAGAGATAATTAAAAGATCAGACAAAATGACAACTTCAAATGTAGATATTGTGATTACTGCTGGTGGAGATCGTGCGATACTTGATTATTCCCACTATGTTAATGAATTCTCTGTACCCGTACTGGGAATATATGAATCGGATTCAACAGGATTTTTGGGACAAATTGACGTGAGTGATTTAAAAAAATCTATAGGCAGAATAAAAAAAGGTGACTACGAAATAGATGATGTATGCCGACTTTCTGTTAATGTTGATGGAAAAGAAGTTGAACCAGTCTTAAATGATATTTCTCTCTTTCCAAGAAAAAGTGCTACTCTCATGGAATATATATTAAAGATTAATGGAAATGATATCTGGCATGATAACAGTGATGGTGTAATCATTTCTACACCAATTGGGTCGACAGC
>DASUMD010000107.1:0-3492 GCA_036277875.1 Nitrososphaeraceae archaeon | reverse complement strand
GCAGTTTTTCCACTCAAACAGGAAAGAGCTTTTCCTCCTGCTGTCTGTGCTGGCATATCAAGATAATTTCGCATATCCCAAAAGATATCGGTCATCTTTTGCCAGATTGTTCTTATTTCAATAGGATGAAATCTAGGAGTGACTCCTCCAATTTTTGGATCAACCTGCAATGGCCGCAATGCATTTTCCAAGAAATTTGAATCCCACATTGTATCACTGTCTGTTAAAGCAAGAATCTGTCCTTTTGATTCTGATATACCATCAGCCAGGGCGGCTCTCTTACCAGGTTTTGAAGTCACTATCAACTTAATATTACTCTTGCCTTGTTGAAATTCCTTGAATTCAGCTACGCATCCTGTATCAGATTTATCAATAATTGCAATTATCTCTGCAGGCTTATTTTTCCACCACGATTCCAAAGATCGCCTAAAAATTTTCCGGTCTTCATTGTAAACTGGTATAATTACCGATACGGTAGGAGCATCTATGGCTTTTGAAGTACCATTGCTTGATTCCGGTTTTATTGGGTAATAAAAAGTTGCAACTATTTTCTTGATGAACCATACTGTCCATCTCCAAATGCCGATTATCCCCAGAGGGATGATTAGCCAGTAATCGTATAATGAACTTGGAATGAAATTTCTAGATATATAATTTTGGAGGCCGCTGAGTTGGTAAAGGATATCATTTATGTCGAACCAAAATGGTGACATAACAAGTGAAACTACAAATCCAATAAGTATTAGGTCAAAAATAATGTTGCCGAATATTCCGCCGTGCTTTTGAAGCGCTTGGTGCTTGTAGGAATTCACTGGTTTAATCTCCATTTCCATATTATTTATTAGTAACTTTTATGCGAGATAGAAGTTAGTGACGTAAGATGGTTATTGCTAAATCTTACTATATTTCTTACTTGAAAATGAAAAGGAATTATATAAATATGATTAATTATAACCCCCCTATAATAAAGAGGGATTTTGCACGAGTAAGATAAGCATTGTTGGTTCGGGTGTAGTAGGCAGTGCAACGGGCCAGGGATTTCACAAGCTAGGTCATGAAGTAATTTTTTATGACATTTCAAAGGAAAAGCTCAGAACTCTAAAGAATAATGGATACAAGGTAGCAGATGATCTTGGTGATGCCTTATCACAAACAGATATTTCATTTGTATGTGTGAATACTCCGACTCATAATTCCCAACAAGATCTTTCCCAAATACTTTCTGCACTGTATCAACTTGCAAACTATCTAAATTCTTCCGATAAACGTCATTTACTGGTTTTTAGGAGCACAATGTTGCCTGGAACTATGCGCAGCGTAGTGCTGAACTATCTCGAAAAGAACTGCACCAAAAAAAGGGGAATTGACTATGAGATTGCCTACAATCCAGAATTTCTGAGACAAATTTCTGCATTGGATGATTTCTTTAGTCCAGACCGCGCAATAATAGGACAGGAAAGTGATAATGAAATATCAAAATTGTTAGTCGACTTATACAAGCCTTTGACAAAAAATATAATCACTACTTCATTTGAGGCTGCAGAGCTTATCAAGTATGCATCAAATTGCTTTTTGTCATTAAAGATTTCATTCTTTAACGAAATAGGCATGATATGCAAACATTTGGGAATAGATGACAAGGTAGTGAGTTTAGGTGTGTCTTTGGATAAAAGAATCGGCAAATATGGTACCGAATTTGGAAGACCATTTGACGGAATGTGTCTGCCTAAAGACACTCAGGCATTAGCTTCATTCATAAAACAAAACAGGATTGAACCTGACTTGCTTGAAATTGTATTAAATATTAACAAGAAAATTGAAGACCTGACAACAACAAAACAACTAGTTCCGGGTGCAAGAGAAACTCATTCTTAAAGCCAGAAAATTTTCTCTTCAATAATTTATATTGGGAGTTAAATTTTTATTTTAGTAATGAAATTGTCTGTTCTTGGAATTTCATTTGTTCTTTTATTAATTCTAAATATTTCGCTAATAACTAATTTAGGCAACTCGCAAGATGCAAAATCCCAACCACTCATTGGAGTAAACTTGTTAGGTTACTATACCAGTTTACCCCAAACACGAGACTTCAAGAATCCTTTTCCTGATAACTACTATGATCAGAGTTTTAAGATAATTAAAGATGGGGGAATGAATCACGTGAGATATGTGTATTACTGGGAATCTTTTGTGAAGAATCCTGTAGCATTCATAAATGAACTGAAATTTGCAGCTACACTTGCTGACAAATATGGGTTAAAAATAATTTACGATAATCATCAGTTTCATACTTCATCATGGCTTAATCCTCAAAGAGGAACAGGATTCCCACACTTCTTGTTTCAAAATAATTCAGAGTATGCCTACGGTAGTGGAGGAAGTCCTCAGTATCCATCAGCAGCGGCATGGTGGACTCACTGGTGGAATAGAGAGATTACCGATGCAAATGGTACTGATGGATGGAGCTTACAGTCTGAGTTCTTGAAAAAAATAGTCAGTACGGTTGACAGTCATCCCAGTACTGCTGGATATGAAATATTGAGTGAACCGCAGGTACATGACGTGGACCAGTGGGATAAAATTGGAAAATACAATACCTTTATGACAGATGAACTGAGAAATGTAACTAATAAGAATATAGTATTTAGCATGAGCATTCCTGTTGATCTTGAGAGTAACATTGGAGTAAATGCGACAAATCTAGCAAAAATGACACCTGTAAATAAAACAAATACAATATTCAAATTTAGTATTTATGGACTGCCATCTCCGGGTAGCTACCAAGAAGAAAGATTGAATACGTTCTTATCGACTGGCAACCTATCCGGAGTTCCAGTGTATATTGGAGAATGGAACAATGTAGCCAGGGATAAAGTAATAAACGAAGAAGGAGACTTTGTCTATGAAATAGACCCGGAGGCTAGTGATATCACCCCAGAAGATACCACAGCTATATTAAAGAAATTTAATGAAATAGATCCGTATGGGTGGGCTTTTTGGTATTGGAATTTTAGACCTCATAGAGTGGAGAACTTTAATTTAGTGACAAGTGATGCTAATGGCAATCTGATCCCCACAAAATACTTTGATATCCTCAAAAATGCTGTTCAATCTGTAAAGTAGGCCGAAACAAATCTAAGCAAGGCAGCTAAATAGTATCAGTCTTCAATGAGGATAAAGCCTCTTCTTGATGGTAACGGGACACTAAGATAAAGTTCTATAATTCCATTGCAAATTCAACTATCTCCACAAGGTTTAATTCATGTATAAATATCATAATTATTGGACAGAAAAGATAATTGAATCTGCGACTACAATTATAAGACAGACAGATATCTTGGATATTTATTCTTATTCCACTTGTTCTTTCTGCGTACACTCATCTATGGAATCCTACAGGGTTTCCGTCGATACACGTGGATGAGGGCCATTACCTGAGAAAAGCAATTTCCACAGAAACTGGCCAAGGTCTTCAACCACAGGATAGATATC
>DASUMD010000106.1:0-2183 GCA_036277875.1 Nitrososphaeraceae archaeon | reverse complement strand
AAGCTAAACACCTTGAGGAGAAAAGAAAAGAGAACGGTATATCTAGGATCTTCACACACTATCCTCAAATAAGGATCAAGTGTGGTTGATATCTAAATCCATTGGTGTAATATGGACGCATCGAAACGACAATTAACGCTTTGTAATAGGGAAAATGGAAAAATTACGCGATATCCTGAAAATCTGAGAAAATTGGATAATGGTGTGGAACATTACTTTGTAGAAGTGACTTGCAGTGATGGAATCCAATATGGATTACAAGCCTATGGGGAGGAGGCAATATCATTATACTAGGAAACAATGAAAACTATTGGAAAGAATACCTGACACTACGAATTAAAAATTTTCATGCTTTTTATCATTCCTCACTGTCATTGTTGTCTTTTACTAATCTTAGAGATACAGAATTTATACAATAACGTTTGGTAGTAGGGTGCGGACCATCATCAAATACATGACCAAGATGCGACCCACATTTTTTGCACGTTATCTCAATCCTCTCCATTCCAAAACTATTATCTGAATGATATTCTACATTGTCTTGCTTAATTGGTTCAAAGAAACTTGGCCAGCCTGTTCCTGAATCAAATTTCGTGTCTGATTTGAATAATTCATTCCCACAACAAACACATTTGTAAACACCTTTATCCTTGGAATAATAATACTTTCCTGAAAAGGGCATTTCCGTAGCCTTATTCCGACATACCTCATATTGTTCTGGTGTGAGTTTATTTTTCCAATCTTCATCAGTCATATCTTGGACTTTGTTGTCATCTTGAAACATATTATTTCTTAACAAACATGGTATAAAAAATAATAGCCATTTCCGGCTAGACAGCTCATTAGAATGGCAATTCATTATACCATCATGCTCGCGTATTCTAAGTCAATGTAGCACCAACACAATTCTATTCAAACTGATAAAAATAACTGTGACATTTTATATCAGGGATTTAGATCATCAGTCTGAGGGCTGGTAGTTCAGTGGTACGAATGTTTGCTTCGCAAGCAAAAGGTCGTGGGTTCAAATCCCACCCAGTCCATACCCGTTTTAGCGTCGTAATTAGAGGGAAAGCAGAATAATTTCACTAATCAAGACAAATGGTCAATTTCCAAGAATGCTCAAATCTTGTTCCCTGAATTGTTTTTCTATTCAAAATTGACTTCATAGTATGTGTGACAATAACCAACTCTAGAATTCTAAGATGACATATCTACAGTAAAACTAGATGGATCACAATTTTAGTAATGCGATATATACTAATATGATCATGCATAATTCAAGTGACAAATGAGTGTAACATACAATTTTTCAAATAAGGTTGTATTAATCACAGGAGGAACCGGAGCTCTAGGAAGAACATTGGTAAAGAAATTTATAGATTCTGGTGCCATAACCATCTCTACTTTCCTTAATGAGAAGGAAGCAGAGAAACTAAAAACTGCTAATCCTAAAGTTGAAATGATTGAATTGGATATAGGAAAGGAAGAACAGATACTTAAAATGATACCGATATTGGTTGAAAGATTTGGTACTATAAACATACTGGTTAACGTGGTTGGAGGTTATCTAGGCGGTAAAAGCATCACAGAACTGAGCGGAACCGATTGGGATAAAATGATGAATCTAAATCTAAAGTCTGCCTTTTTTATAAGCAAGCACGTAATCCCGATCATGAAATCTGGGGATGGTGGAAATGTTGTCCATATCTCATCAAGGACAGGACTAAAATCAGAAGGATATGACTCTGCTTACGCTGCTTCAAAAGCCGCCTTGATACGATTTGTAGAATCAGCGGCATACGAATTCAAGGAACATAATATTAACATAAATTGCATTTTGCCTACCACAATTGACACCGAGGCAAACCGAAAAGCAATGCCAAAAGCGGACTTCACCAAGTGGTTATCGGCACAGGATCTAGCTAATGTGGTATTATTCCTGTGTTCTCCTAGCTCTCGGGTGATTAACGGGTCAGCTATTCCAACTTACGGATTATCATAAAATAACAAAGTTGTGGCCAGCTAGAGCATGATTGACTGGTGATCAAAGACTAAGATCAAATTTATGACCATTAAATCAAAGGTGAATAACATAATAATGTCATCTAGATAAGTATCGTTAAGATCAATAGAGCTTGAACCCACGTACGATTATTCAGATAATTTATCGTTAGATGTTA
>DASUMD010000105.1:0-8388 GCA_036277875.1 Nitrososphaeraceae archaeon | reverse complement strand
CTGTGTGTACACAAAGAATTTGGAGTGGAAGACAACCCTCGGAATTCATTATGTAAGGATGGCTGGAGATTTATTCCTGTAGAGTTGATAGACCTCCCTGGTCTCATAAAAGGTGCGTGGGAAGGTAAGGGTCTTGGTAATCAGTTCTTGTCCGTTGCTGCACAATCTGATGTATTGCTCCACATTGTTGATGCATCTGGTAGTATTGATGCATCTGGAAAAATAGCAGAGGCCGGAGCAGGTGACCCAATTGCAGATGTATCGGATATTGAAGAAGAACTAGTTTTATGGTACCTCAAATTATTTGAAGGGAATCGAGAAAAGATTTCAAGGATGACAAATACCGGCATGGACACATCCCGTGCCGTCACTGAAATTTTTGGTGGAATAGGAGTAAAGGAATGGCACGTAAGAAAATCTATCAATGAAAATAATCTAACTGATAGGAACATACATGAATTAGATTCTGATGAGAGTAGAAGATTTATTTCTACTCTGAGAGAGATATCGAAGCCTTCGCTAATAGTTGCAAATAAAATAGATCTACCACCTGCCGCGGAGAATTTCAAGAGACTTCGTGAACACAATAAACATATGTTTGTAATTCCCTCAAGTGCCGATGCTGAACTTACTCTGAGGAGAGCCCAGAATAGAGGTTTGATAAAATATTCACCCGGAGATGAAATATTTGATATTTACGAAAACACCTTACTCAATGAGAAACAGAAGTGGGCACTCAATTTTATCAGGAAGGATGTATTGGGTGAATATCTTAGAACTGGTGTACAGTTTGCATTAAACATCGCTGTTTTCAAGTTATTAAATATGAATGTCGTATATCCAGTTTCAGATCCAAATAAATTGTCTGATAAGAAGGGTAACGTACTTCCTGATGCCTTTCTAATGAAAAATGGTTCGTCCGTACAGGATCTTGCAGGTGATATACATACCGAATTGTCCAAAGGCATTGTATATGCCGTAGACGTCAGAAATGGCTTGAGGTTACCTGGTGACTATCAAATAAAGGACCGAGATGTACTATCTATAGTTTCGACCATGATAAAAAAATAGATAATACCAAACTAGAAGTTGGAATATACAATTATAAATTTTCACCTTACCATGTAAAGTATTGAGTTTAAGGTAGTATAAAGGTGATTGTCAACATTAGAGGGGGTAAATCTAAATTACTTAAAGTTACCATCTTTGGTATTTTACTTCTTATAATCACTCAGAATGTCTCTATATCTTACATCTCTATATGCTACGTACTTTACATATTCCCCATAAGTCATTTCTAAATTACAAAATTGACATTTCACAAAGCTAAAATCATCTGAAAGTTCAGCGGGCTTCTTACAATCGGGGCAGATTATCTTCATGTTATTATCAACCTCAATTCTAACAAATAAGCGTTAAGTAGACTCGGATGGTCGATATGACGGAAATTCCTAATTCGACACTAAACCGCCTTTAGTTGCTTTACTATTGGTTGTCTTGCCTTTCGAAATACTCTAAATCCACATATGCACTTTATTTCAGGTAACTTGGAAAGCTCTTCATTAGAAACCGGAGTACCGCATCTCATACATTCGTAAATTACACTACCTATCGTATTTTCGCTAGCCACAATTATCATTATGTGAATTGAAATTTATTTGTTTTCTTGTAAATTCCAGCTGCATCTAAATCAAGCAGTATGTACCATATGATTTGCTGTAAATATGGAATATCATTTTAGGGACTTGACTACTGCCTCTTGCATCTCTTTTATGCAGGCGGTAAAGTCTTTCGGATTACTCTTCAACATCCCGCCTGATGCAAATTCATGTCCCCCTCCTTCAACTAGATAAGCTGCTATCTTGCTACATGAAAGTCTGTCTGAATTCCTTCTTATGCTAACATTTCCATGGCGATTAATGAGCATGACGAGGTCAACCTTCAAGTTCGAGAATAGCTCATGAGAAAAAAGGCTCGCCTGAACGTAGGGGTATATAAACACAAAGGCCACGTCAAATGACAAAATTTTCTTTATTGTTAGCGTCTTCAGTGATTCTCTTTTTTGAAAATCCGCAACTTTTAGGAACTTTACATAATCCTCTTGCATATCTGAATCCCACAATATTCCGTTCGAAGCTTTTTGTGCCAGAAAGTCAAGTTTTTGTCTAGAATTTGCACTATTTCTGTAAAAATGGATTAATTCAGAGACCCTGGAATCATGTCTTTTGATATCGGTCATAAAGTCCGAGCTGTGAGCTATCATCTTTAACTGCTCAGCACTCTTGTTATTGTACATGAATTTTTCATACATGATTTCGGTAGCACATTTTTTTCCAGATGAATTATGAAACAATTTACACAACTTTCTAATTGACATTAACGATTTTTTTTGCCAGGGATGATGATCAACCCAAATAATAGACCATTGTCTCTTTTTCAGATATTGTATTGAGTCCACGCACAATGCAGATACTTTATCGTCATTTATACCGAGATCAGAAATAACCACAAGGCCTGTGGCTGACTTCTTGGATTCATTTTTTATATAATCAAACATTTTTTTAAAATTATCCAATCCATTGTTATAGAACGAAAGATTAGCCCTGGGAAACTTCATCAAGGCAACGGAAGCAGAATATATACCGTCAATATCTGCTTCGTGTGAGCATATTATTACACGCATTTACTGATGTAGATGAATGATCTGAATATGTATTTAGTGCGGAACTGTTTCCTACATGTTATCTTCCGGCTTTAACAAATGAATCTGTTGTGTATGGGCTTGAATGAAATACTTACAAGTGGTGGGTGAGTATCATGATCCACTCGATTAGAAGTATAATTTTATATTTGATAGCATTTGTCAAATATTACAACTCCCATCATGTACTATTCAATTGAAAGAAGGATAACTGCTAGAACTGTATACCTTATTGTTTTCTATATATCCGCAATCTTTATGGCCACGATTACATTTTATGCATTATATCAAAGCATAGTTGAGTATGCTGCAACTGGGAAAATTGTGATAGGAGAGATTTTAGTAAAAACAGAATTTCCATTCAAAGGACTTTCAAAGCTGATTACCTACCTTATGATTGTTTCAGTTATAGCATGGTACTGTGTTACCAAATTAGGTGCTGACAAAGTAAAGGAGGTTTCACCGGCTCTCCGCTCAATACTCCAGATAATCGTTTTGGCAATAGTAGTAGTTTCACTGTATGAATTTGTCTACAATTTTGTCGTATGGAGTTCTATGATAACGCTCAACGCCTTAGGCGGAAGCATTAATTTGGATAGCATTAATATTCCGTATCCAAACCCTCAAACACCATGGAACCTGGTCTTTGCAACAAAGATGTCATTGGCCGCCTTCTTGATTTCTGCTCATGGATTCTACATCATTTCAAAAAAAGGTAAGACTTGATCCTAAATTTTCTGTGATAAACACGATCGAAAAGTCTTCATGAATTACCTACTTTTTAGTCAAAGTTATATGCCCGTTTTTTACTCACAAAATGTAGTAATAAGATGACCTCTAGAGAAAATTCTAAAGACCAAATTTCAGCTGAGCAAAAAATCAGTGAGATGCTCCAGCAATCAAAAATACTGGAAGCTTACATGAATGACATTTTAACAAAGGAATCCACAGTAACCAGACTTATAACAGAGGCCCATCTGGCTTCAGAGGCAATTCGAGAATTGTCTTCTACTAATCAGGAGGAATCTCTCGTCCCGATAGGGATTGGCGTATATCTCAAGGTCACAGTTCCACAAGTAAGAAATCTGCTTGTTAATGTAGGCTCAGGCGTTACTATTGAAAAGTCTAAGGAAAATGCGAAAAATTATGTTGAGTTAAAAATTAAGGAATTTGATCTAGCATTAAAACAATTACAATCGCAAAAAGAGCAGGTTGCAATACGTATGAATCAACTCCAAAATGAAGTAAATACTGAAATGCAAAAATCCCAAAGAGCTCAAAATTCATAAGAGGTAGGATTGCACTCCGTTTGTTTGAAAAATTAAGAAAAATATTTTCTGAAACCACAAAGAATCTTGGTCAAAAATCATTTTCTAAAAAGGATATTGAGTCTATTCTGGACGAATTGCAGATAAGTCTTATGGAAAATGATGTAGCTCATGAAATTGTTGATGAAATGACATCCAAAATAAAAACAGAAATGTTGGATTTGAGGCGCGAAAGGAACGAAAATTCCGATGAGGTAATCACAACAAAATTATACTCTTTTTTACACGAGTTATTCTTGTCGACTAACACCAAGACAGATATTATTCACTCTGTTTTGGAAAAGAAAAAATCAAAAGCTGGTCCGTATTCTATTATCTTTCTTGGTATCAATGGTACAGGAAAAACTACTACTATTGCAAAATTTTGTAAATTGTTAAGGGATCAAGGAATTTCGGTTGTTCTGGCAGCTGCAGATACACACAGAGCAGGTGCTATAGAACAGATAACGCATCATGGTAACAATCTTAATGTTAAGGTAATCTCACAAAGGTATGGCGCTGATCCGTCGGCAGTTGCAAGAGATGCATTAGAACACGCAAAAAAGAATTACATTGATGTTGTATTGATCGATACCGCTGGGAGAATGCAAACTTCTAAGAATTTAATGGAGGAAGTTAGTAAGATAATCCGAGTTACAAAACCTGATTTGAAAATATTTGTTGGTGACTCTCTGGCGGGGAACGATACTGTTAACCAAGCTCGAGAATTTTTTCAGTATACAAAGTATGATGGTTCGATATTAACAAAAAGTGATGCTGACTCCAAAGGTGGTGCAGCCATTTCAATTGCTTATTTGACACATAAGCCTATCTTATATCTTGGAATGGGACAGGGATATGGAGATTTGGAAGAATTTGATCATGACAGATTTCTTGATTCTATTTTCAAAGATAGAGTATATGAAAAAACTAGTAAAGACCTGACACAAGGCGGAATATCTTCCATTGATGATATTGGCAAAAAAGAATCTGTAATTGAGATTCAAAATATGGATCTACAGTCTGAAAAGACTGCACACGAAACTCCAGCCAATGATGTTGATAAATTGATGAATAATGAGGAACAATTATCACTATCGCCACTATCAGACACGGAATCAAAAGAGATTAGTGATGAGAAGAAAACGGTTGATGGTCAATTGAATCATGCGCCAGACCAAGAGAAACTGGAAACAAATGTGGAAATGAGTGAACCAAAATCAAAAGGTGGTTCATTTTTCAATAAACTCTTTAAAGAAAATAAAGAAAAGAAAGATGCTGATAATGGTAAACAGAATATAATTGATAATATTGAAACTAAAAAGGAAAAGAGTAAGAAGGAAAATAAGACTAAATCTGAATCTGAAAATGAAAAGGAGAAAGAAGGAGTTGTTTATTTGACTGATGATGATATAAATGATCTCATTAAGTAAGAAATATCTTACTAGTATTGAGGACTTGACTGCTGAGGAAATTCTAAATTTAATTGAACATGCAATTGAGTTTAAAAAGAATAATGATGGCAACAGTAGCAATCAATCCTTATCTGGGAAGACGCTTGCATTACTGTTTGAAAAACCATCCACTCGGACGCGCTTGAGCTTTGAAACTGCCATGTTTCAACTGGGTGGTAATACAATCTATCTAAATTCCAATGATCTTCAGCTATCTAGGGGTGAATCTATTGAAGATACTTCTAGAACAATCTCATTATACGTAGATTGTCTGGTGGCAAGAGTTAACTCTCATAACACAATACTAGAATTGGTACAAAACTGTAAGATTCCTGTAATTAATGGCCTATCTGATTTATATCATCCATGTCAGATTTTGGCTGACCTTATGACTATTCTAGAACACAAAAAGAGCTTTGAAGATTTAACACTAGCTTGGGTTGGGGATGGCAATAATGTCTGCAATGACCTGTTAATCGGATGTGCAAAAATGGGAATTAATATCAATGCTGCCATTCCACAAAGTTACGAGCCTCCACAACCAATTCTTGATGTAGTAATTAAAGAATCAAAATTGAAAAACTCTAGGTTTACTATAGTACGGGAACCAATTGATGCAGTAAAGAATGCAGATGTTGTAGTTACAGATACGTTTGTCTCTATTGGAAAGGAAAAAGAAGACGAGAAAAGAAAATCTACATTTATTCCAAAGTATCAAGTAAATGGTAAACTCATGGGTTACTCAAAAGACGATGCAATTTTCATGCATTGTTTGCCTGCAAAACGCGGGCAGGAAGTAACGTCGGATGTGATAGATGGAAAAAAATCTGTCGTGTGGGACGAAGCAGAGAATAGACTCCATGTACAAAAATCACTCCTCGCTAGTTTACTTGGTTAATCTATGATATTTTTTATTAGATCTTATTATCTTCAAACCATATTGTTTTCAAGTTTTTCCATGAATTACTACTAGATTAAGTTTGAATGTCACATGAATAGTAACGATTATCATAGTATGCCATAGCATGCATTAGATTAGTATCAGAATTAGTAGAACTATTGTTGAGAACTAGATTTGGTCTTTATCAGATTTATTGTATTTGTTATGTTTTCTTTAGAACTATCGACATTCTTTTTCTTTTTCCCTACCTCGTTAAAGTATTTTTCTAATAGCAATCTGTAGTTTTTTATGGTCTTGATCTGTTGCTGTGGACTAGGTGAGCCTTCAGAACGGCGGTTCGCTATCGACTTTTGAGGAGTACTATTCTCAATAATTTGAACTAGTTTACCGGGAGGTATCTTTATTTTCGTCTTTTCTAAAACTTCAGTAACGTCTGAACTGGACAAATACTTCAAAGATTTGCCATCTTTCTTATTCATCGCTACGTTAACGAGCGCTCCTACTAATTTGTGGGCGATTCTGAAAGGGATCTTCTGATTCATAACTAGTACTTCAGCTATGTCAAGAGCCATTGCATAACTGGTGTTTGATGCTTTGGTCATGACATCTTTGTTCACTATAAGAGAAGCAATAACGTCATATGCTATCTCCAATGACGACGATACTATGTCAACTGAGTTCCAAAATGGAACCTTTGTATCCTGTAAATCTCTGCTGTACCCGGAAGGTAGTGATTTGAGAATTGTCAAAATACTTGTAAGGTTTCCGATTACAATCGCGGTTTTTGATCTTATCAACTCCAATGGATCGGGGTTTTTCTTTTGTGGCATGGCACTAGAAGTTGATGCATGCTTGTCATGAATTTCTATGAATCCAAATTCTTGCGAAGACCAAATTATCATGTCCTCAGCAATTCTACTTAATGTTATCATTATTGAAGATAAATCTGATACAAACTCAATCATGAAATCTCTTGAAGTCGCATCTATTGTATTTGATATTAAATTATCAAAGCCCAATAGTTTTGCAGTCATCTTTCTGTCAATTGGAAAAAGCGATCCTCCTATGGGACCAGCACCCAGTGGAGATTGATTTATCCTATTGTATAATGAAAGCATTCTATCTATTTCTCGCATCAAGCTTTCACAATATGCCAGCAAATAGTGGGCAAAGTTTCCAATCTGGGCCTGTTGTAGATGGGTGTAAAGAGGCATTATTGAATTCAAATTTTCTTCGGATTTTTGTAATAGTAGTCTGACGAGATTATTCAGCTGAATTGTAATATCAATTAAATCGTCTCTTGCTTTGATTCTAATATCTGTTATTACCTGATCGTTTCTTGATCTTCCTGTTTGGACTTTACCTCCTACATCAACTCCAATTTTTCTAATTAATTGAGCTTCAAGGGCTTCATGAATATCTTCAAATCCTTCTTTTACCAGTTTTTCTGGATGGCGCAGGATTCGATCTAGCTCATTTACAATTTCTACAAGTTCGTCCTTACTTAATAAGCGAATATCATGAAGCATTATGACATGTGCTTTGGTACACAATATATCATAATAGAGAATTTTATCATCAATGTCAATAGATGACAGGAAATTCAAAGCACGTTTGTCAAGATCTTGTTTGTGTCTTGATCTATACATGATGAAAACAAACTACTGCTAGACTTATTTATTAATATATATAATTTTGATTTTCTGGGGCTCATTATCTTGATTAGGGACGATTAGGGACAACAAAATCAATAGTTATATAGTATAAAAATAAATTCTGTACATATATGAGTCAGGAAATTCAACAATTACGAAAGTCAATATTTGATGAGCTCACAAAGATTGTAGACCCAGAAATCGGAGTTTCCATCATGGAACTAGAACTTATAGATAAAGTAGATATCGAAGAAGGAAAGGTAAAAATAGACTTGCACCTGACAAGCCCCTTTTGTCCTGCAATATTTGGTTTTAAGATTGCTCAAGATATACGGGATAATGTCTACAAGATTCAGGGCGTAACGGAATC
>DASUMD010000104.1:0-3216 GCA_036277875.1 Nitrososphaeraceae archaeon | reverse complement strand
CAAAAGTATAATTGCGCAGTATAGAAAATTTGATGCTCCAGAAGATTTACCACAAGGAGAAGAACCCAAATCATCCCAATTATCAAATACAACTCAAGTATCAGATATTAAAAATACTGATAAAAATTCTAAAACTAATATCAATTCACCGTCGTCACTGAATACACAAAATGACTTTATTTCTATTCAATCTCTTGTCGGGATGCCTGCATATGACTGGGATGCAATGTTGATTGGTAACGTTCAAGAAATCGGTCTAAAAAGAACTTCTAAAGGAAAAATGGAAATAAATCTTAAGATTCCTAAAAAGAGCAACAATCAAAATTTAGAAGTTGCTTGGAAAAGTATTTCCAAAATTGGAGATATAATTTTACTAGAGAACTCAGAAACTTCGGAACCCAGTCAATTAGGTAAATGTTCTTATTGTAGTTACCAAAATGAAAGCGATGCGGTATTTTGTTCTGAATGTGGAAAGAAAATTAGTAATGAATAATAGTTGTAATGCGGAATTAAAGTAGATATTAGTTATTAGTTACTGGCTATTTATGCAAGGCCAATCCTCACATCAACTGCACAGGCCCCTTTTCCTACTTCCAGTACCAATAATGGATTCATATCAAATTCTGTAATCTCAGGAAAATCTGTAACAAGTTGAGATAATCGCTGGAGGCATTCTACTAATACCCTAATATCAGAAGGCGGTTGCCCTCTTATACCTTTCAATATCTTGTATGTTTTGATTGATTCTACCATCTTCAATGCTTCTTGTTCATCAATAGGGGCCAGCCTGAATACTACATCTTTGAGGGCTTCTACATAAATTCCACCAAGGCCAAACATGATCAAAGAACCAAAGAGCTTGTCATGTTTTGCTCCAAGAATTGTCTCTCTGGCAGATTCTATCATTTGTTGCACAAGTACTCCCTTAATACTTGCGTCTTTTTTGTAATTCTTTGCATTGGCAATTATTTCATTGAAAGAGGATGAAACTTGTTGTTTATTCTTGAGGCCTACTTTTACTCCTCCAGCATCTGATTTGTGGATTATGTCTTGTGACATGATTTTCATAACCACAGGATATCCAATTTCTTCGGCTCTCTTTACACATTCTTCCCCATTTGTGCAAAGGTAACTTTTAGGTCTCGGAAATCCATATGCGTTAAGTACATCGTATCCCTCTTCTTCCAAAAGATGTTTTCTTCCTTCCTTCGTTACTTTATCGAATATTTGTTTGACTATTTCCTTATCTACATCAAACTTTTTAATTTCAGCTTCTTTTCCGGCAGTCCAAAAGGAAAAGTCGTACATTGCTTTTAGAGTCCTTATTGCTGGTTCTGCATATGGAAAGTAGGGGATGCCACCATCAGAAAGAATTTGTTTATTTTCTGTTCCTTCTGCAAGACCCATAAGTGCTGCAAGTGAGGTTTTTCCAGAATTAGCAGTGGTCTTAACTATAGTCTTTGCAAGATCATTATAATCAAGAGTAGCTGATGGAGTACACATAGTAACAATTGATCCTACATTAGGATTTGAAACCACTTCATTGAGGACCTTTTCAAATCGATTAAAATCCGCGTCTCCCACAATATCGACTGGGTTCCTCGCAGACCCATGAGCAGGTATAACTTTCGCTATTTCTTCTGTAGAAGAGCTAATATCAGCTAATTTCATGCCATACTTTGAACATGCGTCTGTGGATATTATAGCAGGTCCACCTGCATTTGATACTATTACCGTACCCTTGTCATTTTTAGGAATTGGTTGCTTTGAAAATGCGGTAGCAAGATCAAAGAGTTCTTGCATTGTGTCAACTCTGATTACGCCACTTTGTAAAAAAAGTGCATCATACACCTCATCAGCTCCCATCAAAGCGCCCGTGTGAGACATAGCTGCCTTTGCACCTTCTGGAGTTCTGCCAGATTTTATGACTACTATTGGTTTCTTGTATTGTTTGGTTGTTTTCCTTCCAATTTCCATGAATCTCCTACCATCATGAATGTCTTCAAGGTACATTATGATTACAGAAGTCTCGGGGTCGTGACATAGTAGTTCTAAAACATCATTTTCATCAACATCTATCTTGTTCCCCATACTGATTACTTTTGAGAATCCTATTCCTTGTGCCATAGCATCCTCAACAGTAGCGGCACAAATAGCTCCACTTTGTGACACGAGAGCAATATTTCCATGTTTTGGTGTAATTTTCAAGAATGTAGAATTCATCATGTTTTGTTTTGATAGGCTCATAATGCCCAAACAATTTGGACCGATGACTCTGGTACCATATTTCTTACATATGGCAGCAACCTCCCTTTCAAGCGCTGCACCTTGTTCATCAACTTCTTTGAATCCTGCTGAAACAATAATGGAACCCTGAATTTTTTTCATTCCTACTTCTTCCATCACTTTGGGGACAATCTTGTTTGGAGTGGCTACAACGGCTAGATCTATATCCTCTGGTATGTCAAGGACACTTTTGTACGCCTTGATTCCAGACACATATTCATTCGTAGGGCTAACAGGATAGATTTTGCCTTTATAACCATTTTTTATATTTGTAAAAATTGCTCTTCCTATTCCTGGTTTTTCGGAGGCGCCTATTATTGCAATAGATCTGGGTGATAGAAATACACTCTTGTTGGATGTGTCACTTTGCGAATTCATACAAAAATAATTTTGCCTACATAGTTATAAATGCAGTGATATCGTATAATCGCAACCGTAATATGATATCTAAGTAATATCATTAATTACTACAGGATTTTTTATAAGATGGATCATGTGCAAATTAAGAACTGATTTGTTGCATCTATTTCTACCATTTTCTTTTCTATATATTAGTAAGAAAAGTAATAGTATGAGAAATAGTAACGATATAAGATCTAATAGTTACTAACCCTCTTTGCGTTCAGTAATTAGCAATAATTCCTTATCAGCAATTCTGTATGTCCTACCCGCTTTGAGGCAACTGCATTGATAGATCTGTTCACAGTGGTTACTTCAGTAAGATGAGAATAGTCCGAATAAAGTCTTCTAATTTCTTCCGTATTTGAGTTACTAAGTAAGAGTCTACAACCTCTTCTTGTCAATTCATTGAATATAATTGCAAGTTCTTTTTGGTCCTCAAGAGTAAAACCATTGTTGGTATAACTGGTAAAATTCGCAGTATTACTGATTGGATGGAATGGAGGATCAAGGTATATAAAATCATCTTTT
>DASUMD010000103.1:0-3914 GCA_036277875.1 Nitrososphaeraceae archaeon | reverse complement strand
TCTTCTCAATGCATTGACATACTGCCTTGGAATATCATTAAATTCAATAACTATATGATTATTATCTCTTTCAAGAATCTTAATCGTGTTCAAAGCGTCCACGAAATTTTATTGACGTACACTTAAAAATCTACCGAAAATTGCTATGTGTATCAAGTTGCTTAAATTCAAAAGATTAATGCCTCCTAACACCACCATAATCGTTCAAATGAATAGTATGATTAAATTGGAATACTATGGAGTATCTCCCTATGAATTAGAAGCTATCTATAATACTTTATCTAAATTCTCTGGTGTAAGTGAAAAAAATTTAGAAGATTCCGAACATCTAAGCTTGTTAAAGATCGAGTTTCCTGTCGCTTATGATGATTATTTTTTCCAATCATTTGGTTTTGATAATTGGCAGAAGATAAAGTATATTTTTAAGGAAATGAAGCGTAGGAGAGGTAGAAAGGATTTCAAGATAATTTTATCATTTTCTGGAATATCAACAGACACAAATTCGAAGCTGCTCTTTTCGCTAACTAGTGATATTGGTCCTCAGTTTGAGTATGCACTTGAAAAATTAGCTCATATGGCGGACTCTGTTCACACACAAGTTAAAGACCTTGAAACAAATAGACAAGTTATGTCATATACATATGACGCAATTACTATGAAGTGGGTATTATCTGATAAATTCTAATGACTGCAAAGATCGAGTCAAAATGCACATTATGTGCAAGAAGGGTGATTCAGGAGAAATATTGTGAGTATCATTATGAGGCATTGCGGTCCTTAATGGATCATTATGAAGTTTGGAAAAGTCGTTACGGCGAAATTTCCTGGTATGATTATCTTACTAGATTGCGAAAAATAAAGTATACTGGTAAATGGGTCAAAGAAGTCATTGAAATAGAGTTAGAGGTAAAAACTGATAAAAAAATGAGATAATGTTTGTTTTTGATTACATTTCTCCCATGCCAGGAGGCATGCCGCCACCACCAGGAGCACCACCAGATTTGCTTGAAGCTATTACGTCATCTATTCTAAGGATCATAGATGCAACCTCTGTCGCTGATTTTATAATTTGCTCCTTGACAATAAGGGGTTCTACAATATCTAGTTTGGACATATCTACAATCTTTGCACTTCTTGCATCAATACCACTCCATTTGGATCCTTTTGCTTGTTTGGAACGTAGTTCTGTAAGTGTATCAATTGGATCCATTCCAGCATTCTCTGCTAAAGCAAGTGGAATAACTTCGAGTGCTTCTGCAAACTTGTCTGCTGCTAATTGTTCTCTTCCGGACAATGTGGATGACCAATCTCTTAGTTTTCCTGCAACAAAAGATTCTGGTGACCCACCGCCTGCAACTATCAAAGGCTTTTCCATGACATCTTTAGTTACCATTAGGGCATCGTGTAATGAGCGTTCTGCCTCATCAACGACCCTCTGTGAACCTCCCCTGACAAGAATAGTAACTGCCTTTGGATGCTTACATCCCTCAATGAAAACCCATTTGTCGGTTTCAACCTTTCTTTCTTCTACGAGATCTGCTAAACCTAAATCTTTGGAGCTCAAGTCCTCAAGATTATTAACATTTCGAGCACCTGTTGCTCTGGACAATTTGGTCATATCACTTTCTTTGACCCTTCGAACGGCCAGAATGTTGGATTTGGCCAGGTAATGTTGAGCAACGTCATCAATACCCTTTTGACAAATAGCTACATTTGCACCTGACGAAATAATTTTGTCTACCATGTTTTTTAGCATCTTGTTCTCTTCTTCGAGGAACATTTTCATCTGATCTGGTGAATTAATGTTGATTTTGGCATCAAATTCAGTTTTCTCGATTTCTAAAGCAGAATTGATAAGAGCAATTTTTGCCTTTTCAACTCTTTTTGGCATTCCGCCGTGAACAACTTCCTTATCGAGTACGATTCCCTTAATTAGTTTGGTATCTCGCAATGAACCGCCTGCCTTCTTTTCAACTTTGACATCATCAATGTCTATATTATGACCAGATTCAATCGGTTCTGAAACCTGCAAAGCCGCATTGACAACCACTTCAGACAACTGGTCAGACTCCTTAGACACAAGTTTGGTCTGCATTGATGTCTTTGCTACCCTCATTAACTCAGATTTGTTTCGTCCGTCTATTTTTTGTGCTAATTGATTAAATATTTCAATACTCTTTAATGCACTCTTTCTATATCCATCAACAATAATAGTAGGATGAACATCTTTTGTGATTAATTCCTCCGCTTTTTCGATCAATGCGCCTGCTAAAACTACTACAGATGAAGTTCCGTCACCTACCTCATTATCAGTAGCCTTGCTTATTTCTACCATCATCTTTGCTGCCGGATGTTGAACGTCTATTTCTTTTAATATAGTTGCTCCATCGTTAGTTATTGTTACATCTCCTAGCCCATCTACTAACATCTTATCCATTCCTCGTGGACCTAGAGAGCTCCTTACAACTTCAGAAATCAATTTTGCAGCGGCAATATTGTTTTTTTGTGCATCGCGTCCCTTGGTCTGACTTGCTCCTTCTTTCAATATCAAAACAGGCATACCGCCTGCTGAACCTTGTTGAACTGACATTTATTAGATCATATCTCCTAAAACTTAATGTAAAATCCAATTTTGGGATATTTTAAATTTGCTACAAATAGAAACAATATTGAAATCTAGGCAAACATTTTATCGAATTTTCCTGCCATCAAATCGGCGTAAATCTCTTTTGCTGGTTTGTTTTCTACTTTAATGCCGCTGCTTACACAAGAGCCTATAATTTCCTTCACGCTTGATTTTATGCTAGTTGAATATGAAACATCAATTTTCATTTTAGCTATTTTTACTATTCCTTCCATGGAAATATTTCCAGCATAGTCTTTTCCTGCTGTACCGGAACCTTTGGATACATTTGCTTCCTTTGCTATTAAAGCAGTAGTGGGAGGTACACCAACTTCAACGTTAAATTTTTTTGTATCAGGATCTATCTCTACCTTTACAGGGACTTTCATTCCATGAAATTCTTTGGTTTTCTCATTAATCGTATTAACTACCTGTAATACGTTAATACCCATGGGTCCTAATGCAGGTCCAAGGGGAGGTCCGGCACTAGCTTCGCCACCGCTTACAAGAGCAGAAATAGATTTTTTTTGTTCCATCTCAGACCACTTTTAGATTTATACTCTTTAATTTAATGGTTTTTGCACTTTTCTATGAGGCCTTTTTTAAATAATTCGCGTCCACTGTAACGGGTATTTGATATGGAGAATCTAACAACAAGACAGTTGCCTCTTGCTTTTCATAGTCAACCCTAGTTATCTTCGCCTTCATAGATTTGAATGGTCCGGCAATAACCTCGACTGTATCATCTATATTTAATTCTGTTACTACAGGTCTTTTTACCAAATAACTCTCAATGTCTTTATAAGGCAATTCTCCACGGATCTGACCTTTGACATGTCTAACCCCAATAAGAGCGTCGTAAGCAATATTGGAGTTAGGAGCTTCGATTATTATGTACCCTTTAAAACTATCAAGTAACAATATAGAACGTACAGAAATTTTCTTTGAATTTATCCTATTTTGTGCCAAATTTACGACAATATGTTCCTGGCCGCCAGTTGTTCTTATTGCAAAAAATTTTGAATCCGATTCTTGGCTGCCGGTATCTATTTGAGAGTTTTCACCGCCAGCATTACTATCAGGCGATTTATCATTGGCTGTACCTAATTCGGAAGGACCAGATTCCAATGAGTTTTCTTCATTTACCTTATCAGTCCTTTCGGAGGTAGTTTCAGTTTTGACATCTGAGTTTTCAGTAAAAACATTGTCCAGCTCATCAAAATTGTCTTCTTTCTCTATAATACTACCTTCCAATTATCTTCAGGATACGATAGCTTGTTACAATTTATAA
>DASUMD010000102.1:0-2434 GCA_036277875.1 Nitrososphaeraceae archaeon | reverse complement strand
AGGTCTTCCAGTTGCAAAGTATGTCAAGGAAAAGGGATTTGATGTTTATGGTTATGACAACAATCCGCTAGTCGTGGAAAATGCAGAAAGACAATATGGCATAAAGAAAGTAGACAACTTCAGGGACATAGATGTCTTTTTGATATGCATATCTACCCATAGAGAAGATGATATCTCCTCTCCACAGGTTGATGGATTATTGGCCATTACAAGAAAAATAGCTAAAGAGGCTACAAATGGAAAGCTAGTATCTATTGAAAGTACCGTTCCAAGGGGTACTACTCGTAAAATGTTTGAAATACTTGAACATCGATTTCATGTGGTTCATGCACCGCATAGGTGGTACGCACTTGAAGAAGATCTTCACGGTGTTAATCAATTAAGAGTAATAGGCGGGGTTTGTGACTGTTGTCTTCGAACAGGCATTAGATTTTACGATGGAGTGGACCATGGAGTAGAAAAGGAAGATTTGGGATATTACAGTGGAAACAAATCATATAGAAGTCTTGGCATACCAATGTATTCTGTTTCAACCGTAGAACTTGCAGAATTAAGCAAAATTATCGAGAATGCTGACAGATACTTACAGATTGCTTTCGCCGAAGATCTGTACATGTTCTGTAAGGCAAATGGTATTTCGTTTACAGAATTAAGAGATGCAGTAAATACTAAATGGAACGTAAACATTTTAGAACCGAGGGATGGTATCGGAGGTCATTGTATTCCGAAGGATACACGAATGTTCTTAGAATCATCTGAAATTAAGAGTAAAATATTGATGTCTGCTCAGGAAGTAGACAAGGATTACAGAAAATATATTGAAGGATTGGTTAAAGACGTGAATAAAATAAACCACTAACATTTGTATTAATTTTCTGACAATTTTTGTAGTATTTTTTCTCAAATTATTTCTGAAAACTATCCTCCTAAAGTCTGAAGTATTAATGAGGTTCTAAATTTAATTTAAATATTCATAATATTTGTGTATTAACATGAGTTTTGACAAAGCAAGAAATAATCAAAAAGGGACTAAGGACAAGAAAAATGATATCAACTCACCTACTATGTATCTCAATTTTTCCTTTTACAAAGTGGATTCAAAATGGAGATGGCTTAATGACATAGGAAAGGATGAGGCCGCAAAGGAATTTTCGTCATTGATAGACATTGCCAATACAAAGATGAAGGTTAGGACATATTCCACGCTGGGTTTGAGAAAAGAATCTGACTTTATGCTATGGAGCATTTCTGACTCGATAGAAAAGATTCAAGTATTAACCTCAAAGGTTTACACTACAGTACTTGGAAAATATATTGATGCATCGGAAGTATATTTGTCGGCATCACGTCCATCAGTTTACTCGAACCAAGTTACTCCGAGCTTCATGGAAGACGTTGAACCTTTAAAATACAATATAGTTTATCCATTCATTAAATCAAGAGAATGGTATCTTCTTCCTTTCGAAAAAAGAAGTGAGATGATGAAGGAGCACATTAATGTTGGTAGAAAATTTCCACAGATAAAATTGAATACTTCCTACTCATATGGAATTGGTGATCAGGATTTTATGTTGGCTTTTGAGACGGACAATCTGATGGATTTCCAGGATTTGATTATCAAACTTCGTGAAACCCGAGTAAACAAGTATGTCGTAAAAGATACTCCCATGATAGTTTGTGTTTATAAAAAAATTTTTGACATAATCAAGAGTTTGGGATGAGTATGCTAGCTCTGAAAGAATGGTCCATTATTTGTAAGGCAATGGAGGAGGGTAAACAAACGATATTGCTACGAAAGGGTGGAATTTTAGAATATAAGAAAGGATTCGAGATTAGTCAAAAATTATTCCTGTTGTATCCGACATTGGAGCATCAAACTGCAGAATATTTGCAATCAAATTATTTACAAGAATATGAATTAATACTAAAAAGAAATAGCTCGGAAATTGTCCAGGATAAAGTAAACACCATAAGGATTATAGCTAGAATTGAGGCAATACAAGAATTTCATGATCATGAACTCTTATCTAAATTAGAAAAGTATCATATATGGAATGAAAAATATGTTAACATGAGAATGAATTATAATCCAAAAAAACCTATGAATGCCCTTTTGCTCAGGATTTACAAGCTGCCTCAACCCATTTCAATAGATGTAAATCCTGGATGGGCAGGATGCAAATCTTGGATTGACATTGAGTTCACTAATAAATATGGGAATCAATATGGGAACATTAATGAATTGTTGAATCAAAGTGTGCCAGTTATAAAAGATAAGGATTTTCAAAAAATACATGATAACTTTATGGAGATTTGGAATTGAAATACAGACGATTGGGCAGAAGCGATATTAAAGTAAGCGAAATTGGGTTTGGAGCATGGACTATTGGTCTAAATTGGTGGGGTAAGAAAATAGAAGATGATGAAGCAATCA
>DASUMD010000101.1:0-3579 GCA_036277875.1 Nitrososphaeraceae archaeon | reverse complement strand
CATTAGATTATACTATGTTTGAACAAACAGGCAATTTATTTGTCGGTTATGATTTAGTTAATGAAAGGAAACAAGAATTGGGGATGATGGAGATAATAGAGACCACAATTCTAACAATTGATGAAATAAAAAAGTTACTATTTAATGGAAAAATATTAAATGCATCCTCGATTGTTGCCTTTTACAAATCATTAGATTTTCATATAAATTATAGGAATAAGAAGATGAAATGATATTCTAATTGAATAGTATTATGAAGAATAGGAGTAATGATTATTGCATCAGTAATTTGATCGATTATGGTAGTTGGTAATAGTTTGCAAGATAGTTATGATGTTACAGTTATCGGTGGGGGCATACTAGGTTGTGCTATTGCTTATTTTCTTTCCGTCATGACAGATTCAACAATCGTCGTGATGGAACAGGAAAAAAAAGTTGCATTGCATACTAGTAGTAGAAATACTGGAAAAGTTCATGCTCCGTTCTATTATAACCCAGAAAAAAAGTCATCAACTGCGACCTATGCATTGAAGGGATTTGACATGCTAAAACGTTACTGTACAGTACACAATTTACCATTTAAAGAAGATGGAGTAGTTGAGGTTGCAACTAATGACAGAGAAATTGACATTTTACATGAACATGTCCAATGGGCTCTCAAGAATGGATTGAGAAATGAGGATGTAAAATTTTTAAGTAAAGATGAAATGCTACAAATTGAGCCTAATGTAAAATGTGAGTCTGGGTTTATATGCTTTCGAGATGCTTCAACTGATTATGGTCTCATAAATCAAAGACTTATGGAAGACGCTATCAAGTTTGGTTGTAAGACATCGTTTGAAAACAAATTTAGATCAATTTACATCAACACAAGCGCAGAAGCAAATAGAAAAATGACAATCATCGGCACTGTTAAAAATATAACTACTGATTATGTGATAAATGCAGCTGGTGGAAATTCTCTTGATATTGCCCATAGTATTGATCTTGCAAAAGAATACACTGATCTTCATTTTAGGGGAGAATACTGGATAGCTCCACAAAAATATGGTAACCTTACCAGAAGGAGTATTTATATGGTACCACGATATACAGAGTATCCTTTTTTGGATCCCCACTGGATTATTAGAAGTGATGGAAGATGCGAAGTAGGACCAAATGCTGTCCCTGTTTTTGGTCCATATTCATATACTTTATATGATAACCTGAAAAATGCCGTTCCGAAACTTTTTGGATCATGCAAAGTAGGAGTATTAAAATTACTTCTAAGTAAACAGTTCCTCTACTTGGTAGCAAATGAATTTTCTAGTTCTTTTTCTAAGACGAATATGATAAATAGAGTAAGGAGATTTTTGCCATCTTTAAATCCATCTGATTTCAAACAAAGAGGCATGGCGGGTGTTAGATCATTGTTAATTGACAAAAATGGAGATTTTGCATCAGAGAGTTTACTTGTAGAAGGTGATTCTTCCTTACACATATTGAATTACAATTCACCTGGTGCTACGGGAGCATTACCAGTTGCGGCAAACATTGTAAGAAAATTAATTGAAAGAAGCTTAGTGGATGGTACGTCTAGACAAATTAACTTTCCATTTACAGATGAACTTTAATATGCACTGTAGCGCTAGAAAGCAGGTATGACAATCAGAACCCGAACCTTATATTATATTAAGGTAATTTTGAAATAGACTAACGAGGGGTTGTCGTCTAGCTTGGTATGATGCCAGCCTCGGGCGCTGGAGGTCGTCGGTTCGAATCCGACCAGCCCCATGTCAAATTTAACACAATATTTTGTAAAATTGGTCTATTAGGATGTCATACTGTGTTTAGAAATGTGTAATAATGTAATATCAATCATTTCATGATGTGGACCTCAGTAAGCATCCATGACCTTGATTTCCTCAGTTATCTGCAGCACAGTGGCACCTGCGATTTCTTTGCTGAAAATTGTGTGAACTAATTATCAATACTATTGGTTGACAACTTTCCAAGTAGGATGTATCTCATGCCACCCTTTTGGTTTATCTGTCACCCATGCTCCCCACACATGAACACGATCGCCATCCTTTGGAAGATATACTCCTTGTAAGTTTTGATCTGGAGGTACTATTTCTACGACTAGGAACCCATCTGTTTTCTCATTGTTCTTATCATTTACTAGGAACTTAAATTGTTCGTCTAAATTCAAGAAAAATTTGTAATCCCCATCATCCATTTTTTTAGTATGCATTACCGTACCAATCGCATCCTGACATTCAGTCAAAACCCTCAAGTCTTCGGCATTTGAAGCACCAGCAAGAACATTTCCCGACTTACAATCAGGTCCTGTAAGTGCTTTGTGCTGTGTTACTATATCACGATCTATCGATTCAATTCTATTCTGCTCTTCTATGGAGATAGGTGCTTCTCCTTCTTCTTCTGAGATAGCAATCTCCAATTTCTGTTTCATCTCAATGTTATTTTGGATGTTAACTGTCTGATTATTTTGAGTTTGCTGTTGCTGTTGAGTTACTATGGTTTGGTTAGTATTTTGATTAGATTCACTTTCGGTGCTTGCCTCTGTTGAGGTATCATTACCACCATCAGTATCCTCCAGACCACTCAACGCTTGATCATCCAAATCACTGCCCGTCTCATTACCAGCTTTTGAATCCTGACCAATTTCAGAAGATGTAACTAGACCATTCTCCGATTTATCTTGGATTTTTACATAATAATTCTTTATTATATTGTCTAAAATTAGAGGCTCGTCCGCCCATGATTTATAGATATAACTGCTCGAGGTTCCTTGCGATGCTACAAACATGATAGCTAGACTTAATATTAAAAAATATCCTGTCCTGATTTTGTATTGTTTCAATCAGTCTATCAATTTGCAATATGCCAACAAACATTATAAAGCACTACTTTCTCGTGAAACCCTGTTCGTTGAGAGTATACTTTGTCTTATTATTTCGAAAGGAAACGATTAGAAGACTCACTATATAGACGGAAACCCTTATCTTATACTTCTTCACCTACGAACTATGGTATATCAAACAGGCATCTTTATTATGGCATCATTGTTTGTTAGCGGCATATTCTCGGTGTTATCCACTGAAGTTTTAGCAAATCAAATAACTGATCAAACCAATCTTATAATTCATCCTGTGACAATGGTAGAAAACAGCTCTAATGCAACGAGTAAGGCTTCGAGCAACAACACTATAATTCTTGCTGCTGCCGAAGTGGGTGATGAGACTTATAGGTGGGTAAATGATACTGGAGCGGAAAATCCTAACTTGAATATGAAATCAAATACCGAGTATACTATAAAGATTGACAATCCCACTGATGAAAAACATGAATTAATAATTGATTCTGAATCTAATGGAAATACATCTGCAATTGCGGAAAGCGAAGAAATAGAACCAGAGGGAAACGTTGAATTCAAATTCAAAGCAGATCAAGTGGGCGAACTAGGTTATCATTGTGAGTATCATCCAGATCAGATGAAAGGAACCATTACCGTGTCCTAATTATACTTAACCTTTTTCTTTTTTATTAAAACCCTTACAAATACCAAGCCCTTAGGTT
>DASUMD010000100.1:0-4618 GCA_036277875.1 Nitrososphaeraceae archaeon | reverse complement strand
AAATTTCATGCCTATCGCCAAATACAGAATTCATGAGATAGAGGATGCTACGAGGCAACTAGGAGATAAACTTAAAGACAATACCCTGAGATTAGATTTTTTGTCGTACATTGAAGCATTCTTGAATCTTAGTGAAACTGTCGTATTAGATGGTAAACCACAAAACGATAACGATCTTGAAAGTTTTATAATTTCTATAAATCTTCAATTAAAAAGAATTCAAGAATTCCTGACTAGATTTCGCAACGAGATAGAACAAGAGGATGATAATGCAAAATAACTATGTCATGAAATTCAATCCTCATTTTGTACTAGATTGTTCATGCTGGTGGATTTACTTATAATAGATAACATTCGAGGTTTTGATTCGGAAGATTATAGTAAAGATTTATTTCTATTCACGTTCTTATATTTAAGAATGGAAATTAGTAAATTTTAGATGTAATGACGGAATTAGATTTCATGAATTAGATCCTTGAGATTCCTCTTTGGTTTTGGTACAAGCATCTTTACTGGATATCCCGTACATAGAATTGATGATGGAGAAAGATCTGTACTTAGTACTTCCCTTATCTTATTTTCATCCAACATTCCTATCCATATAGAGCTCAATCCCAAAGCATGTGCAGCCAATTGGGAATAAGCAGCTGCAAGAGTGGCATCCTGTTGAGAAAATTTTCTGATAGTCTCTGGAGGAAAATTTAATTTTATCCTCTTGGGGTTCATACAAAATACAAGCACTACAGGTGCATTTACATATGGTTGATTATTGGCAGCTTCAACGAGCTTATTCTTAATTTCTTGATTCTTTATGTGATATATCTCAAAACCTTGGAATCCTCCTGCAGTTGGCGCTGTATCCGCAGCTGCAAAAATCATTTCAAGTTTCCATTCTTCAACATCTCTATTTTCGAATTTTCTCTGTGATCTTCTATTCAGCATAACATTGAAGATGTTCGTCTGTACAATGTCTGCTACATCGTGGCTTGGAACCTCTTCTTTAGGATATAGCAGTTGTGTATTCTTATCAGTAAACATTCTTGCAAAAATATCACTCGGAAAAGACACATACTTGTAATATCATCCAAGTTATTAAACTGGATCAGTTCAGAGTACAGTAATCTCTGATACAGAACGATTGTCGATTCTGCCAGCGAAACCGAATTAGTCCTTGATTAAATGTTCATAAACTATCCATTGATTACCACCAAATGGTCAAAAATGGTTAGGAAAAAATTAACGATAGAAAAAGGTGATACATCAAGAACTATGCACAACAAGGCTTCTAACATTCAATCTATAACTTAGACCATACAAGAAAGTATAATTGATATTACAAATGAATTCACAAAAGTTCATTTTTTACTCTTATATATCCTTGATATATCAACCTAAATATTCTGCCAGCCTAATTTAATGAAATTGATTCAACTAATTGGGACAAGTCAATTCTATAGTAATCAATCATAGCTGCATCATACTGTTGAACTATCTCAATTGGTTCTCCTTTGTTCTTTCTATGAATAATAAGTTCCCTTTGATAGTAGCTTGTAACATATGTGTACCCACGCCTTCTAGCCTCCTTTAGAAATTCGGATCTGAGCATATGACCTCCTTTTTCTCCCAGGTACCCAGTTTTAATAGCAATCCATTCCATAAAAACTGAATTCATTTTACCCAAATTTTCATCGTTAGTACCTCGTCTGAGGGACTCCATATGTATACTATCCATTTTACCCAAATTTTCATCGTACATGCCATGTTTAGGCTTGTGTTTTTCCAACGGGCCTCCTTTTACATACCCAACTATTTCTCCGACCTTACTATTGATTCTAAGCGTGATCAGAATAGTATTTGGATCACAAAGTGATTTTCGAAATTCTTTATCATTAAAATTTGTTGGGGAACAATATTCATAACGTATTCTCATAATCGTGTCACACAAATCCTCACTCATTTTATTTTTCACATCCATAATATTTTCTACAGATGTTACCAAATTGAGTTCATTCTTGCGTAATGACGCCTTTATCTCGAGTTCTTTTTCCCAAGCCTCTCTAAAACCTTCAACATTATCAAAAAAATTTTTTCTGCACACATCTGGTAAACTCTGTATTACTCTCTCAGCGGTGTCTTTATCATCTTTTTGTTTAAGTGCAGCAAAGTATTCAACAGATTTTACATTAATGACTTGCGAATGCCATCCAATGCCTCGAGCATTGCGTCTTGCAAGCTCCTTAGCATAATTAAAATCACCCAAACAATATCCTGCGATGCGGTCACAGATAGATAAGTACAACCCGAGCTTTTCATAATGCTGCCTTGTACTAGTATCATCTTTATGGATACCTGCCAAGGAATATAATTCATGCATTCTTTTTAGCGCATGTTCCTTTTGTGTTCCAGCAAATGGATATGTTGTTCTATGTATTAACGCAATCACTATATTCAGATCAATATCAAAAGAGTGAATAAGTTTAGCTAGTTTTTGATCGTTTCTAATAAACAGCTCAATATTATCCTCATTCGGTTTTTCAAATTCCTTTCTTGGATCAAAATCATGAAAAAGTGCAGCCACAAAAAGATTTTTGATGTCTTTATTACTCATTTTATTTTCTAATTTTTGGTTTCCTGCCGACAATAATGAAATATACGCTACTTCAAGATTATGATTGATAGTGTGATAGCCAGGATAATCCGATCCTAATCCGTGTTTAGAAAATTCGGATACTGCATGCCTTATGATTTTTGATGTTGCCTTTTTATCAAAATCCATTTTTGCAACTAATTCCAATATCTTATCCTTATGAGATGCCTCTTTTGTTAGACCGATATTATATCGAGTCCACCAGGGAAATAATCTAATTCTTTTATAATACTCATACCACCAATGTAACGGCTTGATAGGAGCAATATGATATCCAATTTCATCTTTCGTGATTTGATTATTATCATCAATTATCATTAAATGGCACCTCCAATAGAGAATACGACTGAATATAAAAAACTTATTATGGAAGCTTATCGGACATTAGAAATATAACAAATAACATATTAATGATGATAAATTATAGAAATTTTTGATTTATGATGTATTTTTTACTTCCACGGGTTCATACTTTTGTTTTAAGGGGTCAGATAATTGTCCACACTTGATATGCTGTTCACTTATCTACTTCATCTCTGATAGAGATTCATTCTACAACTTTTTGGACAGCATTTTGATGATCGTATCAATTCATCACAGAATTCCTTTTTCCACCTCTATAGGCAGCTATCATTTTGGAGAAATTTGCGTACACAACCTTACAGCTATTGGCCAGACTTTCAAATTCAGAATTTTTGACATCTAAAATAACATCTGCGCTTATACCAACTTCATTCATCTCATGTCCATAATTTTGTATCCAATCATGAATCATTTGGGACGTTACTTCAAGATGAAACAAAATTCCAATGGAGTTACCAAGTCTAAATGCTTGTGGATACAAATTGGAGGAGGCCAAAAGTATCGCTGAATTTGGTAGTTTAAAGATATCTCCATGCCATTGGAAGACTTTTATGTTCTCATTAGCTATCCCTTTGAATATATCATTCTTTCCTTCATCATTTATTGCTACGTCGAACCATCCAATCTCTTTCCGCTCACCTTTATGCACTTTACCACCTAATGCTTGGGCAATTAATTGCGAGCCTAGACAGATTCCAAGTAGAGGAACTTGAAGACGATTGGCATTTCTTATCAAATCTTGCTCTTCATTCAGATACGGTAAGGTTTCATATACAGACATATATCCTCCCAAAATGACTATTCCTGCATATTTATCAGGTTCTTGGGGAATTTTGTCTTTTTTAACGTTTATAGTCTCGATCCTATACCCGTCTGATTCAAACAATTCCTTGAAATTGCCCAGTGTCTCAATCTCTGTATTTTGGATAGAGAGGATGACGTCTTTCAATTACATAATGTTAAATTAATTCATTATATCTACTTATTCAGGAATAACCCAAAATTCAATTTGTGGGGTTGTACGCTAGGATTAAATACACATTATGTCAAGAAAAAATCTATTTTTTTCTTAATTCTATATATCTAAAACAACTTATTGTGTGATCATTAACCATTCCTATTGCTTGCATCATTGAATAACAAATCTTCGATCCAACAAATCTGAATCCTCTATTTCTAAGATCTTTACAAATCAGATCAGATTCTTGCGACGTAGAAGGAACATCTTTGTAGGTCTTCCATGAATTTTGTATAGGTTTGTAGCTTACAAAGTTCCATATATAGGTATCAAAACTGCCAAATTCTTTTTGGATCCTAACAAATGCATTAGCATTAAGAATTGTCGCCTCTATCTTTTTTTTATTTCTAATAATAAGTGAGTTTGAACAAAGTTCATTAATTTTCACAATATCATAATTAGCGATTTTTTCCACTTGGAAATTATCAAATGCCTTTCGAAACTCTTGACGCTTATTGAGAATAATGCGCCAACTTAGACCTGCCTGCATTGCCTCAAGTACTAGAAATTCAAATAATTTCCTATCATTGTGTAGCGGAACTCCCCACTCATTGTCATGATAGTCTATCTCAATCTGCTCTTTGGCCCAA
>DASUMD010000099.1:0-3682 GCA_036277875.1 Nitrososphaeraceae archaeon | reverse complement strand
GTAAGGATATTGGTGTTGATTCAACTTTTGATTCTAGAATTCATCCAATTCACGGTATCAAAAATAAAATCTTGCAAAAGAGCGAGAGAAAACATCTAATTAATTTTATGAGAAGCTCTGTAATATCTATGATGAGAAAGGGCATAGTCGTATTTGCAGATTTCAGAGAAGGGGGATTACAAGGGATAAAACAAATTACAGAAGCAACGTCAGGACTATCAATAAAATGCATCAGATTAGGTAGACCGGAATATTACTACGATGTATCTCAAGATTTTTATCAGAATCCAAAATTTCCGCCAGATGTAATAGAATTGATATATAACATCCTAAATATCGCTGACGGATTAGGTATCAGCGGAGCAAATGAGAATACTGACAATTCATTAAAGGAATATAGAACAATCAGTCAGAAAGAATCCTTAAAGAAAAAATTCTTGTTAGGAATTCATGCTTCAGAATCACTCCAAACAGAAAAAAAATCAATTACTACAACAGGGAAAAGCGAAGTACAAAGAATAGTTGATAACCTATTACCAAACTTTATTGTTCATTTAACAAATGCATCTGATGTCGATATCAAACTTGTTGCACGTAAAAAAATCGGAGTTGTCGTTTGCCCAAGAGCAAATGGCACATTGGGAGTAGGAATACCAAAAATTGCCAAGATGCTAAGCTTTGGATGTTGTATTGCTATTGGCACGGACAACATTATGGTTAATTCCCCAGACATGTTTCGGGAATTAGATTATGTTTGGAAACTAAGCAGGACTTTGGAAGGTGGACCAATTTCTGCAAGGGAGATCTTGAAAATGGCTACTGTCAATGGGGGTAAAATTCTTGGCATCAATTCTGGATCTTTAATGACTGGTATGTCTGCAGATATGATATTTATTGACAAGACCAATTTGGATATTTCACCGATGCATGATCCTCATGTCTCGATAGTTCATAGAGCAAATGCAAACACGATCCTCAATGTTATGATAAATGGTAAATTTGTAGATGGAGATGAATTTTGTTGTATGTAATCTTGAATGCAGCTATGTCAATAGACGGTAAGATATCCTCTCGAAGTAACGATTCATCATTTTCGTCTAAAATGGACTTGGTACGTGTTCATAAGTTAAGAGCATCAGTCGATGGTATCGTGATAGGAATATCTACAGTGCTGGAAGACAATCCCATGTTGAATGTGAGGTATTTCTCCACAGGGACAAAGAACCCTGCAAGAATAATAATTGATTCAAAAGCAAGAATTCCATTAGATTCAAGGATCATTAGATCATCAAAGAAAATTCAAACTATCATTGCCGCAACACATAATGCATCATCGAAGAAAATTAAAGAGTTGGAGAAAGTAGGTGCACAAGTATTATTCTCTGGAAAAGGAAAGGTAAACATCAGAAACCTATTTCAAGTATTAGAAAGGCTGGACTTCAAAAAAATACTTGTTGAGGGAGGGGGAGAAATAAACTGGTCTGTGCTGAAATTGGGACTTGCCGACGAATTAATCGTTACAATATCACCAGTAGTTATTGGTGGAAGAGATGCAAAAACATTGGTAGAAGGTGAGGGGATTGCAAATATCACTAATGGTATTAAAATGAAATTATCAAAAACAGTAATACAAAATAAAAATGAAATTGTATTGTACTATAAATTACGATGAAATTTCATCTTTTGAACTAATGTCCAACAAAATCTGCTCTATTTTGTACCTTAGAGCATCCTTAACCTTTTCGTTATTTACCATGTTAAGTGAATTTTTGCAATTCGGGCACTTAAAGAATAGTTCCATTGCGTAATCAAATTTTATTCTTGGACAATTTGTATTTCCACAATGGTAAAATTCGGACGATTCTTCATATTCCAGTCGTTTCTGTAGTCGATCCAAGATCTTTTTTTTCTGATTCTCGATAAAATTTTCTGCCTGATCTCTCTTGGCTCTCCATCGATATACAAACCAACCTTTTTTTTCGTCCTTAACTCTGATACCAGTGATTAATGCTTTACCAAACATATCGTACAACACCTTTCTTATTATATTGATCCGCATACCAGTAGCACCCGCTATCTCCTCGTCAGTAGCATCTTCAGTATTCAACAATGCTCTTGCAACTTTATGATACTCTTCTCCACCAATTAGGTTAGCTATCTTGACAAATGGATCCTCATTTTCAACTGAATGCATCCAAGTAATCATGCGTCTTTTTTAGTTATATATTTACCGTCAATTTCGAAACTATTTCATATTTTTATGAAGACAGATGTGAATTGTATTTAAAAATTTGGGCTCTTTTACTAGGTTTCATAGGATAGCGATATTCGATAAAAATGGAAAAAGATATTACATAATATATAAAATTTGCAGATTGTTGAAAAACTTAAATTTATTTCAATTTTAAATAACAGTTTAATATTAGTAATTTAATTTTAATAGCAAAATATAAAATATTTTGATTAGATGATTACATGATGGGTTCCTTAGTCACTCTAAGCTCACCATTATCCATTATATCAATACCCATTATTTTCAGTATTTTTTTAGCGTTGTCTTCGCCTTCCCTCTCAACAATATTTCTCGCCATCTTTAACCTGTATTTTGGTATCCAATGCTGTCCTATCTTGTACTTGCCACGAATTTGATCTGGCACAATTTTCAGAACTGTCACTTCCCTAACTGATCCCATATTGGAGACGAGCGACTCATAACCTCCCTCCTTTTGATATTTTTTCATCAAAGCGTTTAATGCCCTTGCCTTTTCAACAGAATCTTGCACACTAGATGCATTTCCCTTGATAACGACGCTAACATACAATGTATCTGCCTGTGATGCATCGGTGGGATGAAAATAATATGATGGCAAGAAACATACATAGGAATCAACCTCAAAGCCAACCTTTGAATTTCTTTTGATATTTTCAATTTTTTCTCCAAACGGATGAGAGTGCATATATATCGCGCCAATATTAGTATTACCCGTTTGAGTATCAACTGAATCATTCTTCACATAAACAAAATTCATTGGTATTATCTGCGGATAACCCTGTACATCAATTGATGCAACTCTACCAACTTTTTCTTCATTTAGAAAGGTAATCATACTGGATAAAGATTTTATTTCCAGCTTTGGTATTAGCTGCATATCTAGATCTGGTCTACAGTGGTATAATTAAATTACTAAATTTTAAGATTTTTCTTCTGCTAATTGAACTAACTTATTCCGAAAATTTTTTAATTATGACCCATAACTCTAATTATGAAAGTTAAAAAAACAGTTTTGGTAACTGGATGTTCTTCTGGAATAGGATTTGCCACTTGTCTTGTTTTATCCCGTAACGACTTTATGACGTATGGCACGGTAAGAAATTTGTCAAAGGCTAAGAGAATTCAGGAGGTAATAAATAGAGAAAAGCTACCACTTAAAATAATACAACTTGACGTAAATGACAATCAATCTATCAAACTAGCTGTCAAAAAGATTCTTACTGAATCAGGAGGGATCGATATTTTAATAAACAATGCGGGTTACGGAATGTTTGGTCCCATTGAAGATATTACAATGGAAGAGGTTAAGAAACAATTTGAGACCAATTTTTTCGGAACAATCCGACTCATAAAGTCAATAGTTCCAATAATGAGGAAGCAAGGAAATGGAATTATTGTAAATATTAGTTC
>DASUMD010000098.1:0-2350 GCA_036277875.1 Nitrososphaeraceae archaeon | reverse complement strand
TTCATCCTTTTTATTGCTTCATCTAGAGTTTCATCTGCTTCAAGTATAATTGCATCATTATTCATTAAATTTCCAACGGGCCACGAAAGGAGCGATGAAATGCTTTCGGAAACTAGGGCACCAGTCATGAATATATTATTGAGAGGATATATTTATATATATCCACAATTGGTCAAATCAATTTTGACTCGTAAATGGATATAAAATGCGTAATCTAGCTTTGGTAATTTCAGTTAAGGCTCTTTGAGCTTTTTCTGATTCTTTTTTGTTTTACCTTGCCAGTTGTCTTCGAAATCTCCTTACTTAAGTAAGCCTTGAGTTGCTCAATATTTTCGTTATGGGCTGTTTTTCGAAATGGATCAATTGGGATTTTCTTTTTACGTGCAATGCGAATATCTGTTACTCCTGATTGTACTAGTTCATCCTTAGAATATCCTCTTCCATCTCGTGAAATGATGACTCCATTGGCTACTGTCTTTACGATTCCACGCTTGATAGCATCCTTCATAAGCTACAAAAATTAGAGATCTAAATTAAAAGGTTTCTTGATAAAGTGCCCATTTAGTATCAAATTGATTCATTTTTACGATTAACGAGATATCGAGAAAAACAATCGGTATTAAATGATAGTCAATACTTTGAATAAAATATATTATGTTTCAAAAAATCATTCTGGTCAAGGGGCTGAGCGCCGGGGTAGCTCAGCTTGGTCAGAGCGTTCGACTCATAATCGAAAGGCCGCGGGCTCAAGTCCCGCCTCCGGCACGTAATCCTGAAACCAAAATTCCACGAAAAAATAAAGAGATATTTATGCCATTAATTTTCTAACTATTAATTGTCAATCACGTTTGAAATTCTAAAACCAATTATAGATTTCGTCATTTCATTCATATCTACTTTAGGCTACCCAGGAATTTTTTTGTTAAGCATTTTAGAAAGTGCGCTGATTCCCATACCAAGCGAAATCATTATGCCATTTTCAGGTTTTCTGGTTAGCAATGGGACGTTTGAGCCTGTAAGTGTTGTACTTGCTGGTACTTTTGGAAATCTTGTCGGCTCAATCCTAACATATTACTTAGGAATAAAGGCGGGAAGGGCATTCATATTAAGATATGGAAAGTACATTTTGTTTAAGAAAAGTCATCTTGAATTTACCGAAGAGTTGTTCCAGAAATATGGTGATAAAATTTCATTCTTTTGTAGATTGTTACCTGCAGTACGAACATATATATCTCTTCCGTGCGGTGTAGGTAAAACAAATTTTGTTAAATTCTCAATCTACACATTTCTAGGGTCACTCATCTGGAATTCAATGTTAACTTACGTTGGTATCATATTCGGACATAATTGGGAAAATATTGACAAATACGCAATATATCTTGATGTGGTGTCTGTCTGTGTTATAACAGGTTTCGTCATCTGGTTTTTTGCCAAGATTCGAAAGCGATCCAAGACTAATCAGAAAAGGGAAGTTCCGCAAAGTGATAAATAAGAAAACTAAGTGCAGTGGTGAAAACTTCATTACTCTCAATAGATTCGTTTATTTGCAATATTTAATTATCAATCTACATTATTAATGAATTTAGGCATAATATCCGATACGCATGATGACCTCCCAAGTGTAAAAAATGCGATAAAGGTATTTAATGAAAATAGAGTCAGTTATGTAATTCATGCTGGAGACTATGTTTTCCCCGGAGTAGTAAAGGAATTCAAACACTTGGGCGGGAAATTAATAGGAGTACTTGGAAACAATGATGGAGAAAAAATAGGATTGCTGAAAAATTTTCAAGAAATTGGTGGAGAGCTGCATGGAGAATTTTGTCACCTTGAATTAGATGAATTCAAAATTGCCATATATCATGGAACCAGTAGTATATTGACTGAAGCTATTATCGCAAGTCAAATGTACGATTTGGTTATTCATGGACACACTCATAAGAAACGAGATGAAAAAATAAGAGATACACTGGTGCTAAACCCTGGTTGTGCACACAGAGAGTTTCCCAATATAGAAGGAAATATTGAAACAGAACCATCAGTCATAATATTTGATACTACAAAGATTGACTATCAATTTGTCAAATTATAGTTAAATCGGATGATACTCTAGAAAGTAATTTCTTATTTCAATAATTTGACTTTAGACAGGACTAGCTTTTTATTCTAGTTATTTTTACTCTTTCGAGAACTTTCCAATATTCAACCTCTGCTCCTTGCACAATTTTTTCTCGTATTTCATGTTCTACTGACGAAGTTTCAAACATTTCGAATGTTTCTAGATCCATTACTTGAAATGTTTGTCCGGAAATGGAAATGATTTGACCATTTCTCTTGTCTATTAGTGGAA
>DASUMD010000097.1:0-2095 GCA_036277875.1 Nitrososphaeraceae archaeon | reverse complement strand
CCTGTCGCACCTATTACTGCTACTTTTAACATTATGTGCCGTTATTCAAAATGCAACTAATATTCGTTTACAGAAAAAACATAATATTATCCATTTATGTTATATTGGAATTCATATGGAATTTAGATGATACAATATTCTTGTTCTCATGGCGGGGTTTATACTGTAAGTCCGAGGTTAGTAAGAGTTGATTTCAGCTCCAATATCAATCCAATAGGAATTTCAAGGAATGTTTTGAATGTCCTTAGAAAAAATTTAACAAAGCTATCGTCTATTTATCCAGATAATGAAAACACAATTCTAAAAGAAAAAATTATCGACTATTTGGATGGCAAGGTATCATACGAGTCATTAAACATAGGTAACGGAGCAACTGAATTAATTTATAACTTTGTGCGAGCATTTGTTCGGAATCAAGTGGTTATACCATATCCAACATTCTGTGAGTACGAATTAGCATCAAGAAAAATGGGTGCTAAAATTAAGCATGTATCACTTAAGGAATGGAAATTTGATGTAGATAGAATATTGGAAAAAACCAAGAATTCTGATGCGATTTTCTTGTGCAATCCAAACAATCCAACAGGACTTTTTTCTTACGATTTAATAGAAAAATTAGTAAAAAAAATAGATGGGTCCATAAAGATACTGATTGATGAAAGTTTTATTGAGTTTGTTGATGAGAGAAAACATCCAAGGACTTTTATCGAAAAGATTAATGAATTTCAAAATGTAGTAGTTTTACGTTCGTTAACAAAATCATTTGGCCTTGCAGGATTAAGATTGGGTTATTGTGTATCGCATCCAAGTATCGGAAAAAAAATATCGCACAATAAAATAACTTGGAATATAAATGGATTAGCCCAGATGGCAGGAATTACCGCATTAGAAAATTTATCTCATGTTAGAAGAGCAAGAAAAATCATAAAAAGTGAACGAGAATTTATGTATGCTAGTATAAATAATAATCTAAGCTCGTTTTCAGCAATTAAATCAGATGTAAATTTCTATCTTATCCAGTTGCGCAATGGTCGTTCGAAACAAATCAGAGATTTACTTTTAGAAAAAAATGGGATCCTTGTTCGCGATTGTAGCAATTTCAGAGGAATGAATGACAAGTATATCAGGGTCGCAGTAAGGACTCGCAGTGAAAATTTATCGCTACTTAATTCTTTGGAGTCCATTGATAAATGAAAGCAAAACTGCTGATGATACAAGGTACTACATCAGGAGCTGGAAAGAGTACCTTGGTAATAGCTCTATGCAGAATATTCTCTGATATGGGATTTAAGGTATGCCCCTTTAAGGCTCAAAATATGACCTCCAACTATCACTTTCTTAAAGAAAAAAAATCACTAATGAGAATGGCAAGAATACAAGCTGTTCAAGCTATGGCTGCCAGAACAGAACCAGATATCAGAATGAACCCAGTTCTTCTGAAACCCTTGGGCAGTAATCTAAGCGAAATCATTTTAGGTGGATTGAAAAATTTGAATATGACTGCGGAGGATTACTACAATAGTTTCGTTCTCCAAAAAGGATTTCCTAAAGTTCTTCAGGATCTGGAAAGTCTTAGAAATGAAAATGATTTGATCTTGATAGAAGGTGCAGGATCTCCCGCAGAAATTAATTTATTAAAATATGATATCGCAAATATGATTCTTGCAGAACAGACCAATTCAAAGGTATTGTTAGTAGCAGATATTGAACGGGGCGGTTGCTTTGCAGCGATAGTCGGAACGATAAAATTATTACCAGCCCGGCAAAGAAAGTTTGTAGAAGGTGTGATAATTAACAAGTTTCTAGGACAGAAATCTATACTAAATAAGGCAATTACATCTGTCGAAGAAATGACGAAAAAGAAAGTCGTTGGTGTAATTCCCAAAACAGAATTTAATATACCAAATGAAGATTCATTGGATAAAAAGAGATCAAAGCCCTCGTATAGTAAGGTATATCTTGATAAGCAGATTGACTTCGTCGCATCTACTTTTAGGGAAAACACTGACTTGAAATATCTGCTAAATATTCTAAAAATGAAGTAAACCATGACCACTGAATTTATTTTATTATCGCTTGCCGGTGGCATTTCACT
>DASUMD010000096.1:0-4195 GCA_036277875.1 Nitrososphaeraceae archaeon | reverse complement strand
GGAAAGAAAGTTATAGCATTTCTAGATGGTGATAGAGCTGCTGACTTGATTTTAAAGGAATTACAAGGACTGGTTAAAATTGACAAAGTTCTAAGAGCTCCTACTGGTAAAGAAGTAGAAGAATGTACTCCATTGGAAATAACCGAGATACTTAAGGATGTAATTGAACCTACAGTAGAACAATATGAAGTCCCAATTCAACATCAGAAGGGCGTAAAGAAGTCAAAGATTTATGAGAACAATAATTTGGCTTATCAAGAGCCTTCAAATTTCAATAATGGTGAAAAATTAGAAGATGATCCTCAAATAACCAGCGCAGTCAAGGAAGTGTATCCACAAATTAATGAGACGTTAGAGGCAATGATCTTGGATAATTCTATGCAAGTATTGTTGAAGGTACCAGTATCGGAAATAATCAAAAGATTGGATTCTTTAGAAGGAGCTAGATTCCTGGTGATGGACGGAATTATCACTCAACGACTAATAGATGCTGCATACAGAGCTGGAATTGAGTATGTAGTAGGGCATAGAATGGCCGAATTGAAAAAATCACCAGAAATTACAGTTAGGACTTTTGATCAGATAGGTATTGGCAACTAAAGAACGATGCAAGATATAAAGTCTGAATACGTAATTACCCTAGCTAAACTACTACTTAAGGGAGCAAAGGATAATTTTATTGAATTTACCAGTACTGACATAGGAATCGAAATAAACAAGTCACAACAGGCAGCTTCAAAAATAATTTTAGAATTGCAAGAAATGAAATATGTTGAGCGTGTCAAGAAAGGACATGGTTTTATGATCAGAGTAACAGAAGAAGGTCTATCGGCCGTTAAAAAGATGTCAGAGTTCCTTTACATGGCATTAGATTCATCACCCGGAAACGTTCATTTTAATGGTACATTAGTCTCTGGGATGGGCGAGGGTAAGTACTACATGAGCCTTGAAGGATATCGCAAGCAGTTTAAGAAAAAAATCGGATATATCCCCTTCCCGGGTACTTTGAATATTAGAATAGATGATCCACTATCAATAGAAAATAGAGAAAAAATTGAAAGCTTTCGTTTTCATTTTATAGATGGATTCAAGGATTCTGAACGAACCTACGGGTGGGTTAAATGTTACCCTGCGATTATTAATGGAAACGAAAACATTCAATCAGATCTGTTAATACTCGAACGAACGCATCATGATAACAACATGTTAGAAATTATTGCTCCCGTTAATATCAAACAAGTACTCCGTCTAAAGAACGGTGATGATGTTAAGGTTACTCTGCAGACCTCAAAAAATAAGACAGAATCATATGTCATAAATTGAATGACCCAATCCTTCTTTGATCTGAGTGCTTTTAGATCCGGGAATTGGCGTATTTAGGCGAATTATTCTTGTATCTATTCCCCTTTTTGAACAATTGACAGCTATCTCCTTTTCAGTATGTATTTGATCGTATCCTAAGGCAATAATATCTGGCTTTACAAATTCAACAGTATCATATAGAGTTCCTTCTCTTCCAATGATCGCATAATCAACACACCTAATTGACGAAACTAATTCTCTTCTAAGAATTTCATCATGGTATATTTTTCTCTGTTTGTTTATCTTGAGTGCAGTTGAGCTTCTTGCGACCACCACTACCAATACGTCACCCTGGCTCTTTGCGTCCATTAGAGTATGAATATGACCAGGATGAACAATATCAAATACGCCTCCAATCAAGACAATTTTTAGTAACCCTCTACCAAGAAAAGTTAATTTGAGTGTGTCAGATTTTTCTACAAAGCCATTTTTTGTCATTTCATCAATTTTGAGCTTAAACATTTCATCCGATATTGTGGTTCTTTCTTTCAGATATTCTAATGGCAAAATTTCTGGATCAAGTGAAGAGACATAGATGGCTGTCAGAATAGCTTTGTCCGAAGGTTCTATCATAAATTTAACATTATTAAAGTAATAATGTCTATTTAGTTCTATTCTCAATATATGGTGTTCTTTAAACAAGAAACTTTGGACCAAATCCGTCGACAAGTTAAGCTTTAAGCCCTGGAATATCATCAAGTCGCAGAATACGATAAAATTCAGGATTGACGAGGGTGCAAGGGCAAAATTTTAGAGTCAAATGTAGGTTCGCTGCGCTTGATTTGGAGCAAGACTAATATCTAAATAATGTAAATTAAAAAAAACAGTAGATGACAATATCACAAGTAGGTGCATATCCTTTATCAAAGGGGATCAAGATTTCAACAGTTGATAGTAAACAAATTGTAAGTGGGACTGCCTTGATAAAGCGTGGTTTTGCTCACATGCAAAAACACGGTGTAATAATGGATGTAACTAATGTAGAGCAGGCTCAAATAGCTGAGGATGCAGGAGCAGTAGCAGTCATGGTTTTAGATAAACTCCCTTATGATGTAAGACATGCTGGTGGAGTAGCCAGAACTGCTAGCGTAAAAGTAATTCAAGCAGTATTAGATTCTGTGAGCATACCCGTAATGGCTAAATGCAGAATTGGGCATTCCTCGGAAGCCAGTATACTTGAGGAGACAGGCGTCGACATGATAGATGAGAGCGAAGTACTCAGTCCTGCTGATGAAAGTAGGCATATTTGGAAGTGGAATTACACGACACCTTTTGTGAACGGAGCCAAGAATTTAGGAGAAGCTCTACGAAGGATAGAGGAAGGCGCCGCTTTGATAAGAACAAAAGGTGAACCCGGTACAGGAGATGTTTCACATGCGGTAACTCACATACGAATGGTAAACAATGAAATCAGAAAATTAAAGGGAATTTACGATAATAATGATGATCAAGAACTAATCAAGATTTCGAGGGAGATACAATCTTCCTTTGAGATAGTTAAAGAAACAGGAAGGCTTGGAAGACTTCCTGTTGTAAATTTTGCTGCTGGAGGGATATCTACACCAGCAGATGCAGCACTGCTAATGAAGCTTGGTTGTGATGGAATTTTTGTAGGTTCGGGAATATTCAAAGCAGAAGATCCTCTTGAAAGAGCTAAAGCCGTTGTTATAGCAACTACCTATTTTGACGATCCGAAGACAGTCCTTGAGGCACAAAAAATGATTGATGAGAAAAAATCAATGCTTGGTCTTGACACAAAGAATTTAGATTTAAGGATGCAAGAGAGAGGACCTACAATTTGAATAACGAGTTACTCATTGGAGTATTGGCTCTTCAAGGGGATGTAGAAGAAAATATCAAGGCAACAACTGATGCATTAAGGGAGATGAACCTGAAAGGCAAAGTAATTTCAGTTCGTTACCCTGACGAGATATTGAAAGTTGATGGATTGATTATTCCTGGAGGTGAGAGTACTGTGATGGGTCTATTACTCTCAATAAAGAATGGGCTGTTAGACTCGGTAACCAAAGTACTACAAAATAGAATACCTATTATGGGAACATGTGCAGGTATGATAGTTTTGGCAAAAAAGTCTTATGATAAAGTTGTCGGAAACAAGAAACAATTATTGTTAGGTGCTTTGGATATTGAAATAGAGAGGAATTCATTTGGAAGGCAGTATGATTCATTTGAGTCTACCCTCGAAATCTCCGGAATAGGAAACGATTTTAAGGGAATTTTTATACGCGCACCTACCGTAATTTCCACTGGCTCACGGGTTCAAATTTTGAGCAAATTTGACGGAAAAATAGTAGCTGTTCAGCAAGAAAACATTATTGGGACTTCCTTTCATCCAGAGTTATCTGGTGATAATAGAATGCATAGATTGTTTATTGAGTTGATAACAAAATGGAAGAAGGCAAATAACCGTCAGTAAGGATTTTGGTAACAATAATTATTTGGTGCGCATTAGATTAAGTGCAGAACCAGCTTTGAACCATTCAATTTGAGATGAGTTGTATGAATGGCTTAACATGAATTCATCATTAGTAGTGTTACTGTGGTGTATAATACCTCTAAGATATTTACCCTCTTGGAAATTTTTAAGGTCTAATATGCTTAGCCTGTCATCCTCTAATATCTTGTCATAGTCTGCAGGGTCCACGAATGTAAGAGCTAATATTCCTTGTTTTTTCAAATTCGTCTCATGTATCCTTGCAAATCTCTTTTCAATGACGGCACAACAGCCAAGATAGCGCGGAGTCATTGCTGCGTGCTCTCTACTGCTCCCTTCTCCATAGTTATTATCTCCAATTATTACCCATCTTATTCT
>DASUMD010000095.1:0-4417 GCA_036277875.1 Nitrososphaeraceae archaeon | reverse complement strand
TTAGAGTAATTTTCTTTGTAGTTTTGGCAGTTCTCTTTAGCTCTGGAAACTTTTGTCCACCATATCCTTTTTTATCTTCAGCATGTCTTCTTGCCCCTTCTGCGGTTTTTCTATCTTTGCCTTTCTTATAGATGGCGACTGATTGTATGGTGTGCTTCTTACACTTTGGACAGAATTTCTTCATCTCTTTCTGCATTTTCATATTTTCAAATAGCCATCTGTGGGTAATTTAAGGGCAACGTACAATCCATCAAGTGTATCTCAGATTAAAGATAATACCGAGATTTTGACTTTTACATTTAAGAGAATCTAGCTATAACTTATTGCTTGAGAAAATCTAATATACTGATTACTTTTATACCACACATAATAATGTTCGAAAGCATGATTCAACAAATAGTACCGGCAACTTGGGAAAGCTTCGGAGTATGGATACCACTTGCATTTGGATTAGCTGTAGGTCTAGCTTACGCAATAGCATCCGGCTTACGAAGAAAAAAGTAGTATCTAGCCGACCTTTTTTATTTTTATTATAATGTCTAAGAAAATGGAATCTCATCATGATTAAAAAAGTACTGAATGGAGCTACGAAGGAAAGAGAAATTAGAGTAAGCGCAGGGCAGACTACAATCTTCTTGTGGAAAGGGGAGAACGTATTTTCAACTCCGTCCATGATCTCAGAAATGGAAGAAACCTGTAGATTGTTGTTAAAGGAAGAATTTTTGCAAGATGAAGAATGGGATTCAGTAGGAACTCTTGTTAATGTCAGACACTTGAAAGCAACTCCCGTTGGGACACAAGTAAAGCTGAAAGCTAAAGTAATCAATGTGAATGATAGAAGAGTTACTTTTGAAGTAGAAGCGGTAGATATGATTGAAAAAATTGGCGAAGGACTCCATGAAAGGGCAATTATTAACGTCCCAGAATTCAGAGAAAGATTCAACAATAAATTAAAAAAATTAGAAAATGTGTAAATCTAGACTAATATAATCATTACAGTTTAATTTGCTGTACCAAGAACAGATTTTAAGAAATTATTTGGCTTTTTACAAAAAAGAAATAATGTTCAGTGAATAAAAGTTTATATGATATATTTCGAGTCTGTAGATTTGTATGGCTCAGCGGCCTTCTCCGAAAAGTGGAGGTAAAGTATCAAGACGTGATTTTATAAAACTAATGGCTGCTGCAGGTACGGTTATGACTTTCGCAGTTTTTGCAGACTGGGGAAAATTTCTTCCACCTCCAAAACAGCAATCAACTGAAAGACAAATGGTGGAACTTCCCGATGGTTCTCAAGCCAATGTTAATAGTTTTCCTGTTAATCATGCAGAAGCTGTCATTTTTCCTAAAACAAATGATCCAGTATTAAATAAGGAATCTTTTCGAACGTGGCAATTTATTAGATTGCCTGAAGAACTAGGTGGAAAAAAGAACGACGCTTCTGCCTTCAGAATGTATAGTATGGTTTGTCTTCATCTTTGGTGTCTATGGAAATATTGGCCACAGGATGGAAGAAAAAGAGGTGAGTGTCCATGCCATGGAAGCATGTATGATCCTCTTACTGGTAAAGCATTTGCAGGTCCTGCATCATTGCAGGCTCCTCCTTCTAATGTATTACCTATGTTAGATTTAGAGATTACTTCTGATGGTAACGTATGGATCAAACCTCCAAATTGGAGTCCTAATGGTAATGGGGTAGTGGGATATGGGCGTTTCCTTACATAGAGAAAATAGTCTGACTCGTTTTTTTAGGTGGACATACGCCGGAGTAGACCGGACTATCTTTATGGGGCTCAAATTTACATTCCCTAGTAGGTTTGTAAGTCCACTTGGATTTTTAGGAATGCTTACTTTTGTAATTTTCATAATTCTCGGAATTACAGGGGCATTACTCATGCTTTACTATGAGCCTATTCTAGATAGAGCATGGGATAGTGTAAAAAATATCAATGATGTTATTCCATATGGTTTTCATCTTAGAAACATTCACTACCATGCATCAAATGCAATGGTGATGGTAGCGTTACTGCATATGTACTATCAGTATTTTAGTGGTAGGTACAAGATTAGAAACGAAATACTCTGGGTTACGGGAATAATCCTAGGTGTGCTTACAATATTAGAAGCCTTTACGGGATATGATATTATTTTCAGCGAAAGAGCTGAATTGGCCATTTCAATTGCGGCTTCGCTTACTAATTCCATCCCGATATTGGGACCACAGATGACAGAAGCTTTCTTTGGAGGAGGATTCCATGATTTTGTACTGAGGTTTTACGCATTTCATGTATTCCTATTACCCATTGCAATGTTGGGTCTAATGGTTGTCCATTTCCCTAGATTCTTGGTTTTTGATATTCCAATGGTAATGGCAATAACGGGTGCGATTATGCTAACGGGAGGAGTATTTCCTGTGGATATGGGATTGAAGTTCGATCCAAATGTTCCTCCTGGTATCACAGTACCTGAATGGTATTTGACCGGTCTCTACTCATTCCTGCGAAGTGCATATGATAAATTTACGACGGGTGTGGCTTGGCCAGGTTTGTTCATTTTTGCATTGCTTATAATACCGTTTATTGACAGATACAAGAAATTTTCATGGAAAGATAGACCAATCATAACTGCAATAGGAATTACAAGTTTGGCCCAGATCATAGTAACAACATACTGGGGCTTCTACATTGATCCTGATAGAACTAAATCGTTACTAGAAAGACTTGTAATAGATCCTGTTTTCCTTTATCTGGTCATGATTTTACTCGTGCCATTGTCGTTCGGATTCACCTATATGATGATTAAATTAGCAAAAAATGCAGAAGCAAATGCAAAGATTCAACCAAAAAAACCAACAACCAAAAGCTCAATAAATTTAACAGAAAAATGGATCTACGCAATATTTGTCGCCTTACTGGCATTCCAAATTTATCTTAATATCGCTGCATATTACGCAGTTTTGAATGGAATGAAAAACTACTCACTCTTTATCATAGGTATCATGATGCTTGTTTTTGCAGGAATGTTTCATATATTCAGACATGGTAAATCCATGCAAAAGGCACCTCCCCCAACGCCAACTATTCCCCCAATGCCTGCGAAAGCAAAGCCCCCTTCATTGACACAGCCAGTAGGTCCAGAGGCTCCTCAAATTGCTGCAAATACAAAGGTGCTTGGAGATTCAGCGGCTAAAGAAAAAACATTGGCCCCCTCTGCAAAGGGCAGTACACCATCATCTCAGTCAGTCCAGTCTGTAAATAAAACTGAATCAGCTAGTGCCCATAGTGAGCAAAAATTGGTTTCTGATGAAAAAAAATAGGCCGTCATTGTATTCACAATTACAAGCTAGGTATGATATTAATATGTCAAATACCAAGCCACTTGATCTTCAAATGATGACTAATCTTAATATTATATATATTCGTCAAATTAAAGCAGATGACAAATGAATAATCACGCTGCAGGAATCAGTATCATTGCATTTATTATTACTGTAACTGCAAGTATGAGTTATTATCAATTTGTTTATACTCCAGAAGCAAATGCTAAGCCGCAATTACCCGAGGAGATTCTGAATCCCTCAGAACCAGTGAAAGTATCTATCCTAGAGGGTTCAGCTCTGCCCTCGCAGACGAAAAACTTTGATCCGAAAGAAATAAGGGGCACATTAGGTATTAGCAACAAAATAATCTGGACTAACGGTGATACCACAGCACACACAGTTAGTACTGATAATCAATATGATGATCAGATTAGTGGCCCCTTTAATTCAATGGATACTATAGGTTTAGTTCTCCCGCAACAAACATACGAATTCACGTTTACTAAAGATGGAGAGTATCCATATCATTGTGAACCCCATCCATGGATGACAGGTAAGGTAATTATTGTAAAGAGTTTCGCCTAACTTTTTATGATTCATTTCAAATACCCTTTCTATTCTAGAGATTAGGGTTCTACAAATTCTATAATCTAATTTAGCTAAATATCTGTATTGACCATTGGCATTTTAATTCATGGTACTATTTTGAGGAATGCAATGTCATTGGCAACTTCCTTATGTTCTTGAATTATAGAGGCTCTAAATTTAACGTTCGAATTTACTTGCGGGACGTGTTCTGTGATTACAGTAAACTTAATTTCATTTGGATGCTTTATGTCATGTCTTAGTATGGGCATTCTTGCGTACGCATAATTGATTTTTTTATCATTGAGTTTTATGAAACTAAAAATTTCACTAGTATTTTCTATCTGTGAATTTATTACAACGCTGTCGAATCGGCCGGGATAGTTAATTTTTATTACTCCTTCGAGTTCTTCTTTTGCTTTGATTTCTTTCTTGTCGAAACTAATGATTATGTCGTATTGTCCCATTATTGTAGATTAAATGCTGTTCAATTTTAATTATCGTTAAGGCATT
>DASUMD010000094.1:0-14593 GCA_036277875.1 Nitrososphaeraceae archaeon | reverse complement strand
AGGAATTAATAACAAATTAAAAACGACAGAATAAAATTAGAGTTACTGTAATTTTAAAAGTTGTCAAGAATCGTCATTACAGGCAATCCGGGAGTTGGAAAACGTACTATCAGTGGGTTGTTGTCAAAAAGACTAGGATTTAAGATAGTCAATTTAAATGAATTTGTAATAAAAAACAAGCTCGTATTCCCAGATAAGGCATTAGGTGTCTATGATGTCTATATAAAAAAAGCATCTCTAATGCTTAGAAAGGAATTAAAACTATATGATGATGTGATTATTTCAGGACATCTTGCTCCATACTTACTAATCCCCAGTCAGGCGGATCTAGTCGTGGTTTTACGACGTGCACCACAACATCTTTTACAGACATTTAAAGAAAGAAACTATACAATTTTGAAAATTAGGGAAAATATAACTAGTGAGATTCTCGGAATAACCTTATATGATAGCATAAGAAAATTTGGAAAGGAAAAAATTATTGAATTTGACACTACAAAAACGTCAAGCAAAGAAATTATCAGACGCTTAATTGAGGCGTTGAATGATAATTCAAAAAGAAGAACGGGAAATATCGATTGGATGCCTACATTAAAAGATCAACAAGAACTTTTGAAATTAGTATCATATTAGCTCTACCACACATCACTATGCTGCTGGTAATACCAAGACTTTGTTTCACCCAAATCTAACAGGATTTAAATAATAAATGATGATGAGAAAAAACATCATGCGGTTTTCATAATGAACAGGGTAAGAATTGGTATTGATGTTGGGGGGACGTTTACCAAATCAGTAGCAATAGATATGGATACTGGTAGTATAATCGGGAAGGTTACGGTTCCAACTTCACATTTCTCGCAAGAGGGAGTATCAACTGGTATTGTAGAATCACTAATCAAACTTATTCGCAAAGAGGGTATTAATGAATCAAATATTGAATTAATATCTCATAGTACAACTCAGGCTGTTAATGCATTATTAGAAGGTGACACAACAAAGGTTGGAATTATTGGTATGGGGGTAGGTTTAGAAAAAAATGATATCATGAAAAGAACAAACTTAGGTAATGTTAAACTCGGACCGAATAAATATTTGAAAACATGTTATAGATTTTTGGATACTTCAAAGTTCTTAGATGAACAAGAGATTTCTCAAATATTAGAAGAATTGAAGGAAGAGGGAGCAGAGGTCCTCATAGTTAGTGAAGCGTATGGTGTTGATGATCCTAGTAATGAATTATATGTTATGCAAAAATCAGACCTACCAGCAACTGCAGGACATGAATTGACGGGAATATATGGTCTTGAAATAAGGACCTTGACCGCCGCAATAAACGCTAGTATATTATTAAAGGCTATTGGCACTGCAAAATACGTTGAGAAAGCGGTACGTCAACAAGAAATCTCTGCTCCACTTACAATAATGAAGGGTGATGGCGGTCTGACTGATATGAATACTTTTAAAACTAAACCAATTTTAACTGTTTTATCAGGACCTGCTGCAAGTGTTGCAGGAGCTCTGCTGCATTTAAGGATACTTAATGGAATTTTCATAGAAGTTGGCGGTACATCAACAAATATTTGTGTAATAAAAAATGGTAAACCTGAGGTCAAATACGTTACCATAATGGAACATCCAACATGCATAAAATCTTTAGATGTGAAAGTAGTCGGAATAGCTGGTGGTTCTCTCGTGAGATGGTCCGGGAAAAAGATAACCGATGTGGGACCTAGGTCTGCTCATATTTCCGGTTTGAAATATTCATGTTTTGCTGAACCGCAAGAATTGGAAGGAGGACAAATAGTAACATTTATGCCTAGAGAAGGAGACCCGATTGATTATATAGGAATTGAAGTTGGTGCTGGTAAAAGGTTCGCAATAACCAATACTTGTGCTGCCAACGCTTTAGGAATTGTCCCTGACAATGATTATGCAAAAGGGAATCAAAAATCTGCACAAGTGGCGTTATCAATTTTGGGACAGAGATTAGGTATAGATATGGTAGAAGTAGCTAATAAAATTCTTGATATTTCAAGTAGAAAGATACTCCAGACAATTAGAATTTTAATGAGAGAATACAAATTACAAGATAATAAATTTGTATTAATAGGTGGTGGTGGTGGTGCATCGGTCCTTGTTCCAATGATTGCAAAGAAATTGGATTGTCAATATAGAATCGCTGACAATTCGGAAGTCATCTCCTCTATTGGTGTTTGTACTGCGTCAATACGGGAAGAGAGGGAAAAGATAATAGAAAATCCTACTCCCGATGACATATCACTTTTTGTTCAGGAAGTTGAAAAAATTGCAATTTCTAAGGGTGCACTTCCTGAATCGATTTCTACTCAATCCGAATATATAGGTGAAAAATCTCTTTTGCGTGTTACTGTTTATGGTAATATGAAGTTAGATGTGGGTACCAATAATGCAAAAGAAATTGATGATGAGGAAGCAGAGGTATTGGCGTGTGAGTTATTTGGTATTAATGAAGGTGTGCATAGAATATTTGATATGAAAGATTATTACATTTTTGCGTGTGAAATACATAAAAAGAAATTGTTTTTGAAATCAAGAAAGCAACCTGTTTTAGTACTAGATAAATATGGTCATGTTAGAATATCTATTGAAAATGCAGATATATACAGTGGTAGTCCCCAAGAGATGAAAGAAAAAATTCATTCATTAATGAATGAACATGGTCTCTCAAAAGATGAACTCGCTCCACAGATTCATATTGTTGATGGAAAAAGAATTTTGGATTTTTCTAGTTTGTCGTCTTCTGTACATGTCCTAAAAGCAGTAACTGACGAGCTGGATAAAACTGTCAATAATCACGTAACAATAATCATAAAACTATAAAGGGAAATATTGCCTTGCCTGTTAAAAACTAGGGATCATTGATCTAAGAAATAATTCGATATTAAACTGCCTAAATCAACTTTAGCAAAATCATTGGGAATTGAATTAGTAGATATTACTTCCTTAACACCCGCTTTGAATAATTTTTCTTTGGCATCATCGACTAAGAGTGCATGAGTACATATTACAAATACATCACCTATATTATTTTTTTTCAGTATTTCAGTCGCTTTTATAATACTATTACCTGTACTTATCATATCATCTACAATAAGAGCGTCTCTTTTTTTCAATGTTTTTTGTTCACTAAGTGAAATCGATATGTCTCCTGTGAATCTATCTCGTGTTTTGACTAATGATAGCATATTTACGTCGATAATTCCTGCGAATTTTCTAGCTCTTTCTATTCCTCCTTCATCTGGGGAAATGACTATGGGGTTGTTTAGTGTAATATTTTTTTTAACATAACTAGCCAAAGATGGAATAGCGGTTAAATCCACTGTTTTAAAAGAATAATTAAGTGAGTTGGGACTATGGCTATCAATAGTTATTAACTTTGTAGTTCCTAATGACTCCAAAATTCGTCCAACTAAATTGATACTTACTATCTCTCCGTCAACAAATACCTTATCCTGTCTTGTGTATGCTAAATATGGACTAACAACACAAATATCGTTTGCACCGTCTCCTCTGCATTTGTAGATAATCATGAATAGTTGCATGAGATGCTGATCTGTAGGAGGATATGTAGAATGAACGATGATACAGTTCCTTTTGGCCACATTATCTAGTCTAATTTTGCTTTCTCCATCTGGAAACACACGTAATTCGGCATTTCTATATTGAGCATCCAAATCTAATGAAATTTTTTTTGCGAGAGAAGAGTTTCGCTTATCCGAAATAATTACAGTGTTGTTTTTTTGCAATGTAAGAATATGGAAATATTTTTCAACAACTATTTAAAAGTGTTAAATTAGCTTAACGAATTAGTTATTCTGTATATGGAATGTAAAAGGTTTTCATATCTTCAGCTAAATCTACGTTGTTGTGAATAGATCTTGCTTCGTCCAAGAGAATGTTTGGATCATCATATCTTGAACTGAAATGTGTGAGAATTAGCTTGCTACAATTTGACTCCTTGGCAAGTAGAGCTGCTTCAGCAGATGTAGAATGAAATGTCTCTATTGCCTTAGTTTGGTAATCATGGTTGTAAGTTGATTCGAAAATTAAGATATCGCATGAATCAAAAAAATTTCCAAGTTTAGAAGACGGTCTGGTATCCCCAGATATACCTATTTTACGGCCCCTCCTTTTGGGCCCAACTACTTCATTTGATTTTATTAATTTACCATCAATAACTACATCTTCACCATTTTGTAACCTATTATACAACTTTCCCTTAGGAATGGAAAGCTTGGAAGCTTTCTCAATATTGAATATTCCTGGTCTGGGAAGCTCATTAATGCAATAAGAAAATGCGGGCACTGAGTGGTCAGCTCTACAACAGCTGATCTGATAATCATCTTCGGACGCAATTACTCCTTCCTTATCAATTACGTGAATGGCGATTTCAAATGACAATCCAATATTGATAATACGAAAATTCTCATGGATAAATTCTCTCAATCTTGATTCGCCATAGATATCAATTTTTTTTGTGCGCCCGAGAAGAGACACGGTTTGAAAAAATCCTAATAGTCCTAGACAATGATCAATATGCAAATGAGTTATGAATACTTTCATTTTCTTATTTATTCCTAGTTTGGCTTGAAGAAAATTCTTTTGCATTCCTTCACCGATGTCAAATATTAACAATTCACCTCCTCTTTTAATTACAATTGAGGATAAACTCCTTTTTTCAGTTGGAATGGCTGCGGATGTTCCAAGAAATACTATCTTCATGTCGGCCATAAATTATACATCAATAAGTGATCCAGTAAATTATAAGCGTTTGTTTGAACAGTAACACCATGAGAAATCTCATCATCAATACATTCGTCTTGTAAACGCAAACTACTGAGTAAGATGGTGAATTGAACCGGAATTAGCTTATTATTTTGAAAAAATCTTTTAAGAGGAGTTTTTGGTTTTGAGACAGAACATCATATGATTCGATAAATTCTTTTTCTATATAAATCTGTTCTTTTAGGACGGAACGAAATTTATCAATAGTAATAGGAGTGATGGTATCTATTTCACCGGTGGTGTAAGCATAAATATATGCACTAATAATTTTTATTACAAATGAAGGTATTGTTTTTAATAGGAGTAAAATACTTTTTTTCATGACGTCATTACCAGATGCATTACTATTCATATTATCGAAGTAAGATTCAAGTATTTTCATTCTGATATTTCCCAACTCTTCAATGGATGATGCAACTAAAATTCCTGTTTCTGTTAATTCGTAGAAAGGAACTCCCTCTAATTGGAGTGCCTTTGGTCCACGTCTCAGTGGCAGACGACCCGCTTCCTTAACTACGCCGGATGGTATTAATACTTCATCGAGATCTTTGAATATGCCGGAGTAGATATTCTGCCATAATATACCATTGTTCTTTGCTATTGCGTGTGCAATTGATGTCCGTGTTCTTAGTTCTGGATTTTTTTCCAAAACAAGGTGAGTCATAATTCCTCTTTGTCTCTTAGCCTCACCAGTGAACTTATTTTTCTTTGTTTTGAAAGTATCAAAGATAGCAATGTGAGTTGTTTTCTGCTTCAAAAAGCACTCTCACCACTTATTATGAGCATGATTTTCAATTATCAATTATCAATCAAGTCTTTTATATTCTAATTGCATGATTTCTGATTATTATTTTGGTTTGTGTTATGAATTGCAAATTACTCAAATTGTGTGATTTTTCTTGGCAAAATTATAATATCCTGCACTTGATCAGTACACTACCCGGAATTTCAAACATTGACAATACCTGTTTTGAGATTAGATGAAATCAATAATTGTGTGCTGATCCTTTTCGTCTTGTTTAAATAACAAGTTTAATTCTGCTTGCAATGTGTTTATTCTGCTAGTTAGATATTCGTTTATCTTAAATTCTGAACAGATATTTAATGCGGTCTGTACATATTTCTCTACCGAACCCCGTGTTACAGTTTGTAATAATTCATTATGACATTCCAGGCATCGACCAATCAGTGGCATTCTTCTATATTTTTGTCCACATTTAGTACACCTAAATGACTGTGATGAATAGGCCCTCAAATTTCCCATGATATCAGGTAAAATGTGAGTCGTTAAAACCATTGACATTACTTCGTCAGCATCAACAGCATTAATTAGCTTGGCAGTACTTATTTGCATTTTTAGCTTTTCTTCCATTGTGCTCAAAGTTGAATACAAACTATGTGATTCATCCAGCATAATATTGTCGGTGGAATGAGTGAATTTATAATCAAAGAATTGATTTGCATGTCCTAGTCTCTTTTTGATAAGATCGATGTTGTCAATTACATTAGTTTTTTCCATATTCCAAGAAGATCTATAAAAATCCAATGGATATCTCTCATCAACATCTATGTTGTGAGCTTGCCTTTGAACTTCATGTGGAAATACTAAAGGTTGAATAAGTAATGGTGCGTCCATTAGTCCACCAATTCTATCAGGCAGATATTCCTTTGAAAAGTTTAGAAAGATATCCATTAGTAACATTATAGAGTCTGCGTCACCATCACAATCTCTTCGTTTTGCAGAATGCCAGATGGGTGAACCAAGACATACCTGGGAATTGACAAATCCAATGACTCTACCAATTATTCCTACGGACGTATGTGGTGCTAAGCCAACAATCAAGTGTCCAATCAAATCATCTATTGAATCTATTTTATAAAATGCCTCAACTCCATAGAATCTTGTCAGTTCTTCATCTACAAACTGAGCAATTTTCACGAGGTGTTCTGCAGCGTGAATGGGTATTATTATATCCTGTATGAGTAGTTCTAGTAATTGTTCTGATGATTCTAGGTCACTCCCTATGTGATCTTTGAGATATCCGAGATCTCTTAATTTTGTAATATCTGTTTTGATCCATTTTGGTTTAAAGTGGGTTAAAGGTTCATTTGTTGCATCAAAACGTATAGTTCCATCCTTAAATGTATAGAGTTTATGCTTCTGTCTCAGGATTCCCTTTTCCAGAGGTTCCGCGCATCTATTTTTACCCATTAGGGCTTTAACTCCCTTTAATGGCTCAACCGGTGGTATGTCAAGATGCTTTCTTGCTTTTTCAACTGCAAGTTTGAGAGGATAACTCGTTGGTGAATGTGTTTTTAAACGATTTCCGCAAATAGGACAAACTCCGTTTGGTTCTTCACTGTTAACTGAGTATCTGCAGGTAGAGCACATTATTCTAATTGGGGTAATAGAATGGCAGTCTTCACAGCAAACAGAAATGGATGGTGAGTTGCAATTCGTACAAATTCTGTTAGCAATTTCAATATAAAGTGGTTTTTGCATTGCTTTCAGAATATCTCTAGTTGGGCCACCATTCGTTCCTATTGGGAATAAGACATGAACAGGAGGTTTCATTTTTCTATCGGCTGCTTTTTCTGGACGTCCAACTCGAACAGCAATTGAAGAAGAAAATTTTTCTTTTATACTAACATTTAGTAACTTAGAAATAGAATCCAAAATATGTGATTTAACATAATTTGGATCAGAGTTTGAGGGAACAGTTGATTCTAAGAATTTATCGAGATTCGATTCGTACTCGATACATCTGGTCACCAATATTGATAGAATGTAAAGTTGATCAGGATCATCTATTCTTATTTTACTGCCATCAAGGTAAAGTGAATGAAATATTCCAAGTTTTTCAAAAATTTTTTTTAATTCTAAATCATTAGTAAGAAACTTTTTTCCATTAGTATCTTTTATTATCTCTTTGTTTTCTAGTAATCTGGTGATTAGAATACTAAATTCATCCAGTGTTAAAGCACTCCAATAAAAGACGTATCCAGGATAAAGAGGCATATCAAACTGTTGACTAATTTTAAACGCTTCAGTAACGGATGGTTTTTTTTCTAATGGATATTGTACTAACTCAATTAATCTTTCACTGTCAAAGCTTTTCAAGTATGAATTAGGGTCAGTGCTACTTAGTTTTCCTTCTAGTTCGAGAGCCCATATTTCTTCAACATATGATGAGGGGAGTAATTGAGTATTATTTTCGAGAAAGTCCCCATAACTTATCAAAATATCTCCCAAATAGAGAATTTTTGTAATTTTATTAGCTACGGATTTTGCTTCACTAATTGTTTTTATTTTCCTGACACTCCCATCATTTAGTTCTACAATTGGTGCTTCGATACTGTCTACTAGTGCGATGGTAGAAGCCTTACCTGGTGCATCTATCTTTATTTGTGTACCGACAGCAATTGCATAATTTAATAAAATCGGAATGGTTGGATGAATTCCAATTGTAGCTAATCCGGTATTACAGCTTCTTCCATATCGCAATCTAAAACCCCCAATTTTTTTCTGCATTGAAAGTACAGGCCTTCCAGTTATGACCTCAGTCATTCTGTGAGATACTGTATCATCTTCTGGGGTTTGAATTGCTCCTTCAAGATTTTTTAGCCAATCCCATCCTTCTAATTTTAGAGTTTCAACTATCTTCAATAACTTTCTGCTTCTACCTATCAAACCATCATTCATTACTCTCAATGCACCTCCACGAACTCTATTAGTAGAAACTCTTTGCAGATTTCTATGACCTACCACTTCTACAGGATCCGTGTCAACACCATCAATTTCTACAGGAAGAGATCCTATACAATGAATAACATCCTTATCAGAAACCTTGAACTGGAAGTTGCCGACCTCCCTTTCATAAATCCTTAATTCTTCAACATATCTACTAATTTCATCATCATATGAATTCGCGATGTACTTGTCTAATCCCATAACTTTCCTGACATGATCGGCGATAAGCATTGTTACGGCAGCTTCGGTTCCTCCTGCAGATCTTATTGGTCCAGCAAAAGAAACCGATAGGTACTGTGTTCTGTTGGCATTAGATTTTATTTTGACATTATAAATCCCTTGCAACGGTGCTACCGTGACGCCTTCTGTAACAACAGAAAGCCCAACTCTTACTGCATTGTTTAGTTTTTCCTCGATGGTCATCCCTCCAAATTTACCAAGCGCTATTTCTTCGGATATCTTTAATGCTGTTAGTTCCTTTCCTAATTTTGGAAGAAGCGTTCTTAACCTACTTGAGATATCGATTTCATGTATCTTTGCTATCCTGTCCGGTAAGTCATAACCAATCTGTGACTCTACTTTTTCGGATATATCAACACCGTGTTTTTTAGCTTCTTGCGCAACAGATATTGAATCATTGATGTATTCTGAAATTTTTTGATGATATTCTATATAAGACGACGGAATTTGGACATCTTTGTTTTCTTTGGTATGAGTACTCAATTTCTTATTGCTTTCATAATATTAACAAATTCTGATTCCCAGTCTTTTTCTCTTTCAATCATGGTTCCAATAACTATGATATCAGCACCCGCTTCAGATATTTTTTTGGCAGTCTCAGCTGAATTGATTCCTCCACCAACTATTAGAATTCCCTTATAGAATTTTTTTACAGTCCTTACCATCTCCGGTGGGATATTCTGTGATGCGCCTGAGCCTGCTTCTAGATATAAAAATCGCATACCCATGTAGAGTGCTGCTAGGGCGTACATTACAACGATATTTGATTTGTTGAAAGGAATAGATTTAGCTTGACCTATGAACCATGCCGTGGATCCATCACCAATGATAAGGTAACCAGTTGGTATTGCTTCTAGATTATACTTGTTGATGACTAATGCTCCTTGTGCTTGTGCGCCTGTTATGTAGTAGGGATTTTCAGAATTAAGTAATGAATTGAACAAAATTGCATCCGCAGCTGGTGATATTCCTGTGATATTTCCTGGAAATAAAATAATGGGGATCTTGACATTGTTCTTTAATTCTGTCACAAAATTAGATAGTTCAATTTGATCCGATGTGGATGAACCACCGACCAATATTGCTGAAGCTCCAAGCTGTTCTAATTTTTTCGCTAATTCTATGGTCTTGGAGGTGTTTTCAGAATCTATTAGTGGAAAGCATAAGGTTTTTTGTTTCTTGATTTCATTCAAAATGTATTTTTCGGTGCTTTGTATTTCCATCATTTCTCAAAGTAATTACTCGTATAATAATAATCTCATGAGACTTAGAAAGTACTGCTTAGTTATTTGAATGCAAAAGTTAATTAGAATACTGTACTATACAAGTTTGTATAGTAAATGGAAAAGAACAGTTTGAGTTATTCGGTGATTTTGAATCATTTTATTGTAAATTCTATATTTACAGAGAAACAAACATCAATTATTTATAATAAAGTATTGAAGTCGAAACCCAGTAAAAACATGACTTCTGGTGCGTATTATCGACAATTAGGACAGTGTAGGATGAAGACAAGAAAGGCTGTTTATACATTGATATTATTGCGCCTGCTCAATGTTGTCGACAGTGAAACATTTTCTACGCTGGATCAATTGAATAATCAATTGAATGTGATGTTAAATAGATCAAGTGATGAAATAGATGCAACCACATTGGATAATGTGATTTCATTGATTGATAACGTGATTAGTAAGCTGGTATTGATATAGAAAAATTTTAATAAATATGTTTCTCTAAATCACATGATATCACATGAGTATATTTGATTTTACCTTGCAATATTCATTATCAGACATCTTAATTTCAATCACACTTTTCGTGCTATCGTTTGTGGCCTTTTTTTATTTTGGGTTTTTCAGAGAATCGAAAGAACGAGAAAAAGAGAATCATAAATTTAAAGATATGTTGATTGAGGGATATTTTCATAAATTTGATGAATATAATGAGATTATTTCAGATTTACGGACTAAACTGGATATGATTGAAATGAAAATAAATCCGGTAAACATTAAAAGCAAACAGGAGGAATTTGTTTCTACAAGTGATATGGAAAATAAGAAGTCACATCAAGACATGTCACATACTATAATTCCTGTGACGAAGGATGTGATTATCACTGAAAAGAAGAGGGATGTAGATGGGGATGAAGCTTTGCGTCTTAATACTGTGGATTCTATCCTTAGGATGCTTGAAGTACCACTAACGTCTAGAGAGGTTCAGAGAAAAATTAACAAGTCACGTGAACATACATCTCGATTATTAAAAAAATTATATTCTGAAAACATGGTGATGAGAGATGGGAGTACCAGACCGTTCAAATACAAAATCACAAATGAAGGTCATAAACTGTTGGAACGGACAGCAAATTTGGGTGGTTAGATTTTTCATAATTTTCTTGATAATGATGCAAGTTTTCTTTAACAAGTGTGTATACCCACTGTTTGCCATTTTTTGATCTGCTTAGTTGCCTTTTCAAATAAAATCTAGACAAATAGATAGAGATGACGCTTAATTGAATGGATTGGTAGTACAGATCCTGATAAATTCTTAGTATATCGGAGGAAGTAAATGTGTGGTGTTTAAAGTTCTCAATAATCAAATTCCATAATTTGGAACCCAGTCTTGTGTCGCTTTCTCTATGTTCAAAACTGCTGTCAATGGAGTTTTTATCAAATAATTGTACAAATTCAATGACATTCATTATTTTTTCTTTTGATAAAGTGCCTTGTAGAGTTAGATTATATTTTTCTCCGTTTTCATCTTCCAGTTCAATTTTAATTTTCTTTCTCGCAGTTGACAGATCGGGATTTGATATCACATCACACTTAACAATTAAAGTGATTAACAAGTTAACCAAGAGCTCAGCTTTTGTTAACTAATTATTCGTGCTGAAATTTAAACCCATTTTTTTATTGTAGTTATCAATTTTATGGTTTCTTTATCTAAATATATTCCAGTGGAAATAAAGGGGTTATACCAGATTCTTAACATTGTTGATTTCTGTTAACAAGCCTGCAATGGAAATAAAGGGGTTATTTTGGAGACTTTTCATTTCTTCACTTTAACAATCCTAAATAATAGTTACTTCCACCCCTACATTTCTCATTGAAGTTTGGTTCGTTCATCATATATCTGCAAAGTACAATAATTAACAAATAAATTAAAGAAAATTGATTTAGGAGTTTTTATTTTATATACATCCCACTTACTAAATGAGCTTATTATATTGAGATACAGAAGAAAGAGAGGGGTGTCAGAGGTGTGTACATTTGGATGATGACATCTTAAACACTATTTTTGATAGCGCGATTAAAAATAAAAACATAATTAAGAATAGGCAGGTCTTAACTATTGACTATGTACCTGACAAGCTATTATTCAGGACTAAGGAAAGTACGGCAATCGCGCAATCATTATCTGTTATATTAAAAAAAGGCCGTCCGTCTAATTTGTTAATTTTTGGAAAACCGGGAACCGGAAAGACAGCAGTCGTAAAGAACGTTATAGAACATCTTTATAAAAAGACCAACGAATTGGACATAAATCTAAGAGTTCCCTTCATTAACGCAAAAAATTCAAACACACCATACAAAATTCTCTATGAAATTGCGGAGTTATTGGGTATCAATAAAGAAGGAAAAACGCAAGTCTACTTTCCAGGCCTGTCCATGAGTGAAGCTACTGATAGAATTCTTGATTTCATAAGACGAAGATCTATCAAAGTTGTAATTGTCATAGACGAAATAGATTCACTTGTTAATAGAAAAGGTGACGATATCCTGTATAACTTTACAAGAGCTAATGAAAGGATTTCTTCAGATCAATTCATTACTTTGATCGGTATTTCGAATAGCTTAACATTCAAGGATAAATTGGATCCACGAGTAAAGAGCAGTTTAAGTGAAGAGGAACTAGTTTTTAATCCATACACCATTGAACAATTAAAGCAAATTCTAATTGACAGATGTAAACTTGCCTTTTATGATAACGTTATTCCTATTGGTGTAATTAATCTGTGTGCTGCAATTGCTGGTAGAGAAACAGGCGATGCTCGAAAGGCCATAGATCTTTTGAGGGTCGCTGCAGAAATCGCAGAAAGGTCGATGACAATGAAGATAAGTGAAGATCATATAAGAAGTGCACAACAAAAAATTGACAGCGACACAAACTACGAGATTTTGAGGAATTCAACTCTGCACACCAAATTAGTAATACTTTCAATAATAAAATCTAAGAACGGAAGTACAGGGGAAATTTATACAATCTATCAATATTTTTGCTCAAAAATTCAACAAGAAGCCCTAACACAGAGAAGAATGACACAAATTGTAGGAGAACTGGATCAACTAGGATTAATAACAACTAATATAGTCAACCAAGGCCGCTATGGCAGGACTCAAAGAATAAAACTGCATATTCATATCTCGTCTGTAAAACAAGCTTTTAAAAACGATCCAATTTTGTCACCTTTCATTGACAACATCAATAATTGAAATCTTTCTTAAAAGATTGAAGGCTTCCTAGATTAACCAATATGCATATTCCAGGAGTTGGATTGATACCCATAGTTTGTTGAAATTTTGTCTGCTTTTGCCATGCTCCAGAATTTACTATTAATGTACCTTTGTATCTACCCACTTCAGTAATATGTACATGCCCGGCGTGAAAAATATCGGGTACATCGTCTATCACCAACATGTCTTCTGATTCAGGAGCAATTGGTGTACGGTTACCATAGATTGGTGACAGATGTCTAGATTTTAACAAAATTTTCATAGCTTCCACAGGTTTTGAATAGCTTAATCCAGGTACTGTGGCAATTACATCATCCAAACTCTGGCCATGGAACATCAATAGTTTGACTTTGTTTAATTCAACAATTGAGGGATTGCCAATAATACTGAAATTTTCCAAGGGTTGAAAATCACGCAAGTCTGTTAAAGCAGTTTGTGGCAAAGCTCTCCTGCCAGGATCGTGATTTCCAGGAATCAGAAAAACATGCATCCGTTTTGGGATTTTTTGTAGTAAAGCTGCTGCATACGACATTTGTTTGTTTATATTTATATCGATCAATTCTTTATCCTGATTGGGATAAATTCCTATTCCGTCAACTATATCTCCTGCTATACAGACAAATTTGATTTTGCTTACAATCTCATCATCTGATGATAACCAACTTATAAAATCATTGAACTCATTCTCCATGAAATATTTACTACCTACATGCAAATCTGAAATGAGAGCTACATAAGACTCTGTACCTGATTTGGCTGCAACATGCTCCGGAATATCAGGGAAAATGATATCCTTTATGACAAAATCGTTTGAATTTCTTTTACTGAGCGAAATTTCTAGCATTAACATTTGATCCAAAACAAGTGATGAAGCTTCATTAATCAAATCCCGTGTTTTACAAACTACCGGAATACTGCCAGTTTTATCATCAATCACCAACTCTACATCATTTTTTCTACTTCTCTTAGACATTATCAAACCTGCGACAAAAGCAGAATCAATAAATTTTCCCCGCTCATTCTCGTTATCTAGAGAACTAAATCTGGATTTATTCCGAAGATCTTTAATATGTTTTATTTTCCTTATTTGCCTGCTTTCTGAACGGATTGACAATATTTTTAAAGTTTTTCGATAACGGCTGTCAAATAGTTTAAAAAAATCCTTATCATTTTCAGAGTTTATCTTGTATGTAGGATCAAAGATAATCTTGTAATTCTCATCATTGCTATCTATGTTAGACTTAGTTATGACAGGTTCATC
>DASUMD010000093.1:0-11251 GCA_036277875.1 Nitrososphaeraceae archaeon | reverse complement strand
ACGCAGAATCAGTTTACCCCCATAAATTCTGGCGTATTCTTCATCTATTATGACTGCTTTCGCGTGGCCTATATGCGGATAACCATTAGGCTCGGGTGGAAATCGAGTAACCACTTGAGTTTCTGTCATTTGGAGCTCTGGAAATGGATGTGAATCCATTTGGCCGTCCTTTGACTTTGAATCGAACTTGCTGTCAATTAAATTTATCTCATCCAAAATTTTTTTTTGCTGCTCAAGCTCTAACTTATTTACGGAATCTACTTGCGTTCTTATTTCTTCTATCAATGTCCTTAATTCCTTTTTTAACTCAGGTTTCAGGCTCAGTATTCTTGAAAGGACAGTATTTACATTAGTTCTTCCCGAGTGTTCAGATGCATTTTTCAGTGCTATAGCATTAACTAATCTATGAATTTCATCGTTACTCTTCACAAGACTACAAACTCCTTTCGACTATAAACTTTGCAGAAGATACAAGAGCATTTTTCGCGTTTGTTTCATCATAACTACTTATTGATTCAAACGCTTTGAGCATATTATCATGAGCCGTTCTCCGCACCTCTTCTTCTATATTCAAGGAAGATATTGCAGACACCGCATCTTCGACATAGTCACGGTTTGCTCCCTTGAATCCAAACACTTTCATAATTTTCTCTCTCTTATTTGTGTCTGCACGTTCTAATGCGAATAGTATTGGATATGTCTTTTTACCCTCTCTTATATCATTTCCAACTGCTTTTCCAGTGAGTTTAGGATCACCCGTTACTCCTATTAAATCATCTATTAACTGAAATGCAATTCCAGCAAATCGTCCAAATTTAGAAAGGTTGTCCACGTTATCCACAAGAGGCTCTGCAGAAGATAGAACGCCTAGTGCACAAGAAACCTCAAAAAGAGACGCAGTTTTCTTTCGTATCATGTCCAAATATTCGTCTATGGTTGGAATCTTATTACTGGATGCCATCTGGATATCAAGACCTTGACCCTCGCAGACATGTACACATGAAGTAGAGAGTATCCGATTCATTTCAGCAATGATATTATCGTCGTGACCCACGCTTTTACCCTGTAAAGAGAGTACTTGAAATGCCTTGGAGAACAAGATATCTCCAGCTATTAGTGCAATTGGTAACCCATATTTCTTATGAACCGTAGAGATTCCATGACGAATATCATCATTATCCATGATATCATCATGAATTAGAGAAAAATTATGGATTAGCTCTACTGCAGCTGCAGCTGGTAACGCTTTTTCTTCCCTGCCCGCAAACATTTCACAACTCTTTATTACCATGAAAGGCCTGAGCTTCTTTCCTCCACTGGCCAAATACGTACGTGACGCATCATACAACCTGTTTGGTTCACCTTTAAGTATCGATAACGTAAAGTTTCTTACGTGTAATACCACATCATTAAGATCGTCTTTCAAATTATCCATTGGTTCACCTTTGCTAATTCTCCAGTGATTATGAATCTCGATTTTGCTAATTTAGCTATATTTTTAGTGCCAACAAGAAACATAGTACTCTTCAATTCAATCAAAGTCTTATTGGTAAAATCACACAAGCTTTCAAAAGACTTTGATGCTTGTCTGAGAAAGGGGAAGGCCATTCCACACATATTTGCTCCTAAAGCTATACATTTAGCAATTTCTAAACCATTTCGAATTCCACCTGATGCGATGACTGGTATCTTTACTGAATTTCTCACTTCTATCAAACTTACTGCTGTGGGGATGCCCCAATCCCAAAACAATTCTCCCAAATTTATCTTATTTGAGTCATGTGCTGTTTCAGCCCTTAACTTTTCCACACCTGCCCAGCTGGTTCCACCAGAACCAGCAACATTGATTGCGGAAACCCCCGCAGACTCTAACTTTTTAGCAACTTCCATTGAAATCCCAGCTCCCACCTCCTTTACAATTATCGGAATATCAAAATTTGCACAAATTTCTTTGATTTTTGATAAAACTCCCTTGTACTTTGGTTCTCCCTCTGGTTGAATTAGTTCCTGCAAGGGATTCAAGTGCACGACAAGAGCATTTGCTTCAATCATTTCAATCATACTCCTGATTTCCTGAACTTTCAGTCCCTTCGAAAGCTGCGCACCGCCAATATTGGCAACAAGAAATGCACTAGGCGCATTTGATCTAGCTATCGAATAAGTTTCAGCAAGCTCACTGCTTAAAAGTCCAGCTCTTTGACTACCCAGTCCCATCCCAAGACCAAATTTTTCAGCAACTAGTGACAACCTAGAATTTATTTTTGTAGCCTCAGGAGTTCCTCCAGTCATAGAGTCAATAATAATTGGCGCTTTGAAGTCGTGATTTAGAAAATTTTGGGTAGTTTCAACAGCTTCGTAATCAATTTCTGGCAGAGCATTATGAATTAGCTTGACATATTCTAAATATGTAGATGATTCTTTTGCTTGAACGTTCCTAGTTAAAGGAATAACTATTCCTTCCTTTTTTCGTTTTTTTATTACTTCGATATCGGAAGGGGAGTCAGATTCATCAGGCATTTCAGGTACTGGACCTTTTTCCCTTTATTACTGTACCTTCTGTTTTCTTATTTTCTATCAATTTCAAGAGTCTTTCAGGTTTGAAGCCATTTACAAAATGTACATCCATTCCCCCAAGTGAAATCTTTAATGCTTCACGCACTTTTCTTTTCATACCCCCTGTTATATCAAAATTCACATTTGAAAATTTAATTAATGATTTTTCTTCAATTGTTTGTATTACTTGTTTGCCCTGGGGATCTGTATATATCCCATCTACATTGACGGCAAAGATTACTTTTTTTGGCTTTAATACATGGGAGATCATTGTCATCAATTCATCACCCGACAGTATTGAGTATTTATGATTTGCTCTATACACAACGTCTCCATATGTTACTGGTATTATCTTGTCTCTAGTCATCGATGCTAATTCAAAAATCTTTTTCACAAGAGGTTTATTACCTGAAATAAATGAAAAAGGCGGAACAGCGTATGGATTTAACTTGAATTTTATCATTGATTTGACCATTATATGGTTCAATGAAATCATTGATTCATGAACCACCGCTATACCATCGGACGGATACCTATCGGGTTTGGAATGCATATCATACTTTATTGACCAATAATGTCCAAACGAGCCCCCGCCATGAACTAGTATGATTGGAACTTTTATCGATAAAAGTGATTTAAAGATTCGATCAATGGCCATCTTGTTGATAGTCATCGGTCTTTCTTTATGAGTAACAACCGAGCCGCCCAGTTTAATTAGAACAACATCTTGCTGCATTATGGTTAGATTTTTTTAAGAAAATTTAAGTCTTGATACCACATCCAAAATCAGCCAAAAACTACACCATCATAATCAAATTCTACTAACATCCATTTGCCTGATCCTCTGCTTATCTTGGTTAATACCTCCTTGCTTACGTCATTTGGTACGAGTGCAATTATTGCACCCCCTTTACCTGCACCAGTCAATTTTGCACCCAAAGCACCGTTATCAAGACAACTTTCAATCAATTTTTCTATCTCTGGATGGGATACACCTAACCTTGATAATAATTTGTGATTTTCAGTGAGCATATTTCCAAGCTCCATTTCGTTGCCTTCATATATTGAATTCATTGCTCTCTTACAAACAGCATGAGCCTTTAAGGAAAGATCTTTAAAAACACTAGAATTTCTTTGCCTGAATTGCTTGACCTCTGAGACTACTTCGCCTGTCGAATGTTTTACACCAGTGGTACCAACGAGGAGCGTGAATTTCTTTTTTGGTCTTATATTACTGAATCCTTTATTGGGTTCAAAATTAACTATCCCGCCAAAAGTTGAAACATAACAATCTATGCCTGATGAGTTCGTATGTATGTTTTGCTCCATAATTCTTGCAGTCTCATAGATCTGATTCCTGTCACGGTTTGAAAACAAGGAATAAACCGCTGCAACGGTTGACACGCATGATGCTGCCGAAGATCCCAGCCCTTCTCCATATGGAATTTGTGAATCAATATCCAAATTTATCCCCACATTAAGTAAATCCTTTTCAGATAAGATATGTTTTACGCACTTAAAGATTGGATTTAGAAATAATAAACTGTTATCATTAGACGTAATAATATCTTCTTTACTTATCACTGGTACACTTAATGAATTTTCTCCGGATTTGATATTAATCCGTGTGTTGTCATTAACCTGTGCTTGCACACTTATTCTTTTATTTATTGCTGCTACAATCGCAGGGTTACTATATACTACAAAGTGTTCTCCAAAAAGGATTATCTTTGCAGGAGCTGATGATATGGCCTTATTAGTACGGTAATTCATACAAATAAAATTGATGAATAACCGACAACTGATTTATTATCTCCTGCTACGTCCCCGCTTGTGGCATACCTCAACAACTTGCCTTTCGTTGCCCCCATTTTTTTTGATATTTCCATAACTGTAGCGATGGCACCATAGCCGCATGCTGTAACATTAAACGAAATCAATATTGAATAAAATTTTTCAATATCGAGTGAGAGGATTGCAGAAATTAAGAGATTGTCTTTTTCATAAGCTTGACTATTTGATTCGTAATGTGTCAGATCCGAAGAAGCTATTGGAATCAAGCTTCGTTCCTTGATTGATTCATATATATCATTACCAAGTTTTTTACAGGTATTCTTGCCCTGATTAATAAGAATAATTGGCACTATTTTGAATTCTTTTCTTATGTATTGAAGGAACGGAAGTTGAACTTCAATACAATGATCTCTGGAATGTGCTTGCTCATCGATATTAACAATATCACAATTTCGGTGAATTTCTTCTGCCACTTCAGAATCAATCTCTATTTCTCCTAGAGGAGTTTTCCAAGAACCTGTATTCATTATTGCCACCTCGCTACCCAATCCGTAATGATTTGGACCAAGAATAATTGCCGATTCAAATTTAGATGAAGATAATTTGTAATAACCCTGTGCAGCTACAGCACCAGAATACATATATCCTGCATGAGGACTGACAATTCCATATATTCTTTCGTTATTACTAGACGGTGGTAAATTTCCTGGACCGAAATTTGAATCTCTAAATAATGACTCTAGGTTTTCATTGAGTTCAGTAGGATTTTTTGGATAAAATATTCCAGAAACAGCAGGTTCTCTTTTAGAGGAATTCAAGATATCTCTTCGACCAATTTGGTCTCAAAGTCATCAATTGATATCTTCATTTCATTATCAGATTTTATTTTACCCTGTTTCTTCAATACTTCCCTTGTAAGTAACCAATACACGGTCGCAAGTGCCTTTCTTCCTCTGTTATTTGCAGGAATGACCAGGTCTACATTCGAGGTAACGTTATCACTGTTTGCTATTGCAACAACTGGAACGCCGGCCCTAGTTGCCTCTAGCACAGCTTGCTGGTCGGCTTGAGGATCTGTGACAATTACTACTTGCGGTTCCATATAACTTGCCAAAGAGGGATTCGTAAATGTTCCAGGCATGAAGCGCCCAATAATTCCGGATGCTCCGGTCGCCTCACAAAATTTCTGGACAGGGGTTTTTCCATATTCTCTAGCAGACGTAACTATGATTTTAGAAATATCTGCCCTCCCAATAAACTTGGCAGCAACATCTATCCTCGTCAGCGTCTTACTAATATCTAAAATATAAAGGCCTTCAGGATTTGCGCGAACTATGAAAGGTGACATAAATTTAGTTTTTACAGGAGTTCCTACACGTATTCCTGTTGAAAGTATCATTTTTTCGAGATTATCATTTTCAATATCCTCGCTATCTTCTCCATTTTCGATGAATGTCTGGGTAGCAGTATTTTCAGATTTTTGATTCTCAGTTTCCCTTAGAGAGTCGCCAGCGTTTTCTTCTTGGTTTGCACTTGCCATTTTAGGTGAAAGACAAATCAATCATGCCTTTTATTAAATCATACTCTGAAAGTCTTAAAAATTCGTTTAATTTGGATACTCGTTCGCCTCCAACAACGCCAGTTTTTATCATTTTAGAGGATGTTGCTATCGCTATGTGTGATATATGCGCATCAATGGATTCTCCAGATCTATGCGAAGTTATTATCTTGATATTATTTTTCGTACAATTATCTGCAAAATCCAAAGCATTATGCAATGTACCAGCTTGATTAACTTTCAAAATTGCACCATTACAAGCTCCATACTTGCACGCTTCATGTACCCTCTCGGAGCTAGTTACAAGCATGTCGTCACCAGTAATAAGACAATTCTTATTTCTTTTAGTAAGGAGTGCCATACTCTCAAAATCATCTTCGTTAACAGGATCCTCGGCATAAATTAAATGATAGTTCTTTATCAAGTCCTCGACAAAACCTATCTGCTCTTCGGTATTTCTAACCAGTCCCTGTCTCGAGTAATCATAAATTTTTCTGGTAGAATCCCAGATTGAAGAACTTGCAAAATCGATACCCAAAGCCACATCTTTGCCCACTCTCAGCCCCGCATTTTCCACTGCTTGTGCCACTATTGATACAGCTTCATCATTATTCACATTGGGTGCCCAGGCGCCTTCATCCCCCCTACCATATGTAAATCTGTTATCTATTTTTTCTAAAACTGTCCTAACTTGTTTATGAATAATGAAATTAGTCTCTAAAGCCTCCATGATAGTCCTGGCTCCCATTGGACAGACAAGAACTTCCTGAATATCAGGCGTACCAGGGCCTGCATGGGATCCTCCTCCAACGATGTTTCCAAGGGGGTAAGGAAACCGATATGGCCCTTTGTCATTTAGCATTGCAAAAAGAGGTACGTCTAATGAGAGTGAAGCAGAAGCTGCAGCCGCAATACTCAACGCATAAGCTACAGATCCGCCAATTCTACTAAAGTTATTGGAAGTATCTAATGATTTGAGAATTTCAAAAATGGCCTTTGGATCTGAAGCATCAACCCCAATAAATTTAGCCATATTTGATTCGAATGTCCTTAGTGTCAATTCTGGATTATTGTCCACAAAACTTGGTACTTCATGACTTCCTACACTAGCACCTGAAGGAGCAGATGCTCTACCAAGAAATTTGTTATCTGTAAATACGTCTATTTCTATCGACTTTGAGCCTCTACTGTTAAAAACAATCCTTCCCTTCAATGATGAAATTAAAGGCATATTTACTTCAAACTTAATCTATTTCTGATTCAATTTCTGACATGCGCCTTCGTAATGCTTCGTAATAAGGAATCACCTGATAAATTGTTTCGACAGAAGAGACAAACATTCTCCTACAACAATACCTCTTGATATTAAGAGAGTCCATAACCTCTGCAGGGTCCTCTCCAGCTTTGATCCGGTTAGAATATTCAGCGTACTTGTTAGCTATTAAATTCCCACAGGTAAAGCATCTTACGGGTATAAGCATTGGTTTTTTATCTTCAGTTGGCTTATAAAAACCATATATTTGCTGCCCTCGTGTTTATATAGCAAATATTCAAATTAGTGATTTTTAAACCGCTAAATCTATGCGGGAGTCGCCCAGCTTGGTCAACGGCGTAAGACTGAGGCTCTTATCCCTTAGGGGTTCGTGGGTTCAAATCCCATCTCCCGCATATCAAATAATTAATTCAGGAAAATTTTTTTAGTATTTTATAATAGGGAGATGTTTTGTGTTTTTCAATACATTTTTCACAAAGTGATTTGTGTCCATATTTAACGTGACACTTACAATCGCATAGTGCAGTATTTGTCAACAGCTAACTGATTTCCAAATTTATGTTATTTAAATAATTTCAATCAAGATGATAACTATGCGAAAATTTTTTATCAATTAATCTACAGGTTATGATATTGGATATTGACTCGCCCTTAAAAAGAAAGCAAGATCTTTATGCTCTATTGAAATCACAACACGAAGCAGAAATGAAGGAAATGAATCATTACATGGCAGTTTTGAGCAGGATGAACAATAGTATCATAAAGAATTATTTACACAAATTACTTGACGATGGATTGCGACACATTGAATATATTTCTACAATGATGTCATCAATTGAAGGAGCAAGTAGTAGTTTGAATCTGACTAAGAAGGGAATTATCAACTCGATAGATGAAGAAAAAGAATCAAGAGATCTGTTGGTAAAATGCATTGCACTAGCGGATGATGTAGAGACAAAATCATTGTTGAAAAGCATCGTTGTAGATGAAGAGCATCATATCAAGATATTGGAGCACATTGAAGAGTTAGTATCTTCATCTGGTAAATGATATTTTTGGAATCAAATTATTAACTCGCAGATATTTTAAACAACTTATGTCACAGTCCAATCTAATTCGCATAATAATACAAAACTACATCGAATCCTCAAACTGTTTCGATATTATTACTAAGGACGGAATTACTACTGATCAATTTGCCATATCCAGATCTGATTCATTGTTTGTCCAAGTTTCCCTGAGCATACGACAAGTACATTTACAAATTCCTGCAATCCTTAGATCTGTGAGTATTGCCAAGAATCTTGATTACTATCAAAACAAGATATGTCATGAAATATCGTCAATTCCTGATACAGAGCAGATCAAACTGATTTTGCAAATACTGCGTGTGATAATAATTGCATTGTTTCTAAAACTGGATAAACTAATGACAAAAAAAACAAACTACTCTTTGACAGACGATAATCATTTTCTAGAATGGAACAAATATTCCGAGCAAGTTCTGATAGCCACATCTACAATTTTTGTGGGATATCAACGAGGAAGTACAGAGACTAAAATTCTTGATACTATAAAAGGTACTTTGAACTATATTGGTATATCCATGTCAATGATTGACAAAGAAATGTCATACATGTACTAGATAAATTAATTTGTGATCCCAAGTGCTTCAAGTACTTGGTTACTATGACCCTGTGGCTTGACCTTATTGAATATTCTTAATATCGTACCATTTTCATCTACTATAAAGGTAGTCCTGTTAACTCCCATGTACTCCTTACCCATGAATTTCTTCAGTCCATATGTACCATACTTTTTTGATATTGTATTGTTTGTATCAGAGGCCAAGTGATATGGTATATTCATCTTTTGTTTGAATTTTTTGTGCGAATCATCGGTATCAGGACTTACTCCAATTATTTCGATTCCCGCACGTTTGAATCTATCATAATCTATCGTAAATTCAGAAGCTTCTGTTGTACATCCTGTTGTAAAATCTCGCGGATAAAAATAAATTACTACTTTTCTTTTCCTAAAATCAGATAATTTCATTTTCTGATTCATGCTATTAAATGAAAAATCTGGTGCCCGATTTCCTTCTTTCAAACCATCTGAACCCAATATTTCACCGTTAGTCAAATTTCTGTATCCTAATTTTTCAAAATGGCATAATAAAAGCGTTGATAGTTTAATGCTTGTCTATTACTGAATAAAAATTAATATAACTTTCAATTGAATTTTAATAGTCGATAATTGGGCGTTAAGTGATTTTATGACTAAATACGATATCGTCATTGTAGGTGGTGGACCGGCAGGCCTTTCGGCTGCATATTCTGCTGCTAGAAAAAATGCTAAAACCCTTGTCCTAGAAAAGGATGATTCTATTGCACAGAACATTAGAACCAGTGGCGTGTCATGGATTGATGATATGAAAAGACTTGCAATTCCTGAAAAATGTTACAATGCCATAAAGAATTTCAGAATAATCTCCCCTTCAAAGGATATTGTTCTTAGAGGAAAAACGCCAAAATCATGTGTCTTGGATGTCCGATCTACTTACCAGTATTTAGCAACGCTTGCAGCGAGAGAAGGAGCTGAAATATCTGTTCGGAGCGAAGTTCAATCTGTAAAATCTAATTCTAATAGGATAAGTGGAGTAGTGGCCAATACCACCAGGGGCAAGATTGAAATTGATTCAAATCTCGTTATTGACGCGAGTGGATTTAATAGCATCGTAGCAAGAAGATCAGGTCTTGCTCGAAATTGGACAAGGTACGGAATAGGCGCTGAATACGAATGTTACTGCGATGATATAGATCCAGAAACATGGATTTTGATGGTTGGACATAAATATTCAGACGCAGGTTATGCCTGGATTTTTCCCATATCTAAACAACGTGTGAGAATAGGAACGGGAGTAGGACGTCCAGAATCTATAACAGATCCAATCAAAAAATTGAATTCCATTATGGAAAGCAAGATCAAACCATTAGACGAGCTTCGAAATATTCAACCAATTGAATTCCACTATGGATTCATACCAAATGAAGGATCACGTAAATCAACCATATTTGATGGGTTAATGTTGGTAGGGGATTCAGCAGGTCAGGCAAATCCACTTGTGCTTGAAGGAATAAGATTTGCAATAGAATTCGGGCGTGTAGCTGGTGACGTGGGCGCTAACTCATTATCGGAAGGCTGTACAAGAGAATCCCTAAAGCAATACGAAAAATTCTGGAAAGGACGTGTTAGCTCTAAAATAAAATCATCGCTTAAAGTTCAATCAAGATGGTTGCAGATGAATGATGAATCCTGGGACAGAGAAGTTGAAATTATACAACAAATGACTGTTGAAGATTTTCTTGATTTCATCAAGGCACAGTTTACTACTAGCAGATTGATGAAATTGATACTTACTCATCCACATAGCACTGCAAAACAGCTATTTAGGATAATATTGGACAAATAAGACTGAAGCAAGATTTTTATATGATTCAAAAACAGCAAGTTTAGCCTTGGCTGGAGAAACCGTTACCCAGTTTGCACCTATCATGTATATGCTTGGCTTTGGATTACTTGCCTCTGTTCCAGTCTTGTTTTTGTCAAAATTGCTTTCACCAAGACGTAGGTATAACCCTGTAAAATTTTTACCAATGGAATGTGGTCAGATGCCTTCTGGTGAAGGAAGAGCTCACTTTATGATGCAATATTACTCTTACATTCTCATGTTCGTCGTGTTTGATGTGATGTCCTTATTCTTGTATGCATGGGGTGCATCACTTTTTTCTATTTCACGCTCAGCAACACTTCCAATAATAGGATTTCTTGCAATAATGTTTTCTGCCATGGCTTATGCGCTTTATCTATCAGGGAGGAAAGGCATTTGGTAGATTTTCAAATAATCTCTCTAAGCATTAAATATGATGGATTCAAATTGGAGGCTGAGATTCAGTAATGATCAAAGATCTAGTAAATCCGACTAATTTTAATCTCATGGTTGGAAAACTTGGGGACGTTCTTACAAGAGCGTTGGACCTTCCATTAGGATATGCAATTAATTGGGGAAGAAT